>CAYXBB010000038.1:0-14615 GCA_964463285.1 uncultured Syntrophomonadaceae bacterium
AGCAGCATTTTATGGGCCGTCTTCCGGCTAAAGGTCAACACCTGTTGAACCTGACCGTTTTATTCCCCGGTGATGTTGACAACGATCTCCGGAACGCCGCCCTATCCACAAAATTTATTTTCTCCGCGGCCCTTCATATCCCCTACATTGTTACCGTTGCCGCCGATCCGCCGACAGGCGGGAGCGTTTCCGGCGGCGGCACCTACGAGTACCCGGAGGAGGTTGTCCTGACTGCCGCTCCCAACCCGGGTTACAAATTCATCTACTGGTGGGACGGCAGCACCATCGCCGGCCGGGAGGAGCTCCGGAGTCTGGATCTGAAACAATACGGAGAAAATACGGTTCTTGACCTGGTGGCAAATTTCTGGAAAACCACCGCCGCTACCGTCGAGAGGGAGCTTTATTTCGACGCCGACGGTAAGGTGGTGCTTCAATTTCCCGGCACCGACGTGCGGATAAATATTACCGGCGGCATACCGGGGGAAAGGCTGATCCTGGCGGTAACCCCTTTGGCCTGCGAGAGCCCGGGGGCCCCGACCGGTTATTCGTCGTCCGGACCCTGCCTGCGCATCGACGGCAGCAAGAATTTGAGCGGCCTTTCCGCGCGCATCGAGGTTACCTATAACCGCAGCGCCCTTCCCGATAAAATGATAGAAAATAGCCTGCGCCTTTTTAGATATAACGAACAGAACGGTGATTGGGAAGTATTCGATACCCCCGCCGGCGGTGTCGACACCAATCAGCGGATCGTCTGGGCCGAGGTCAACGGGTTCAGCGTCTTCAGGATCTTTGGCAAACGCACCGCCGGGCCGCCGGTAACGCCCGAGGAGCCCTACCTCCCCGGCACCGTGGAGCGCATCGCCGGCGCCGATCGCTACCGCACCGCGGTGGCTATCAGCCGGGAGGGCTGGAATTATGCCGGTACGGTTATCCTGGCCCGGGGAGACGATTTTGCCGACGCCCTGGCCGGAGTTCCGCTGGCCTACAAACTGAACGCTCCGGTGCTGCTTACCGCCACCGGCAGCCTAAACGGCTATACCAAGCAGGAAATCCGGCGCCTGCAGCCCGGCAAGGTAATTATTCTGGGCGGTTCCAGCGCCGTCTCGGCGGCGGTACAAACCGAACTGGCCTTGTTGGGTTATGCTACCGAGCGCCTTGGCGGGGCCAACCGCTTCGATACCGCGACCATAATTTCCCATAAGATGGCGCCCTACGGGACGGATAAAGCCATCGTAGCCTATGGTTGGGATTTCCCCGACGTTTTGGCGGCCTCCTCCTACGCGGCCTGCTTCGGCTATCCCATCCTGCTTACCGAAAAAGGTTCCCTTCCCGTCTCCACCGTCTCTGAGCTGAACCGACTCAAGGGCCTGAATTTCGGTTTCCGGACCATTGCCGTGGGCGGCACCGCGGTGATCGGCAGCGCCGTTTACGACCGGCTGCCCGGAAGAGAACGGATCTGGGGCGAGAACCGCTACCAGACTGCGGTGGAGTTGGCCCGCTACTTCGAGCCTGTCAGCGATACCCTGTATATCGCCACCGGCCTTAAGTTCCCCGATGCCGTCACCGGCGCGGCCCTGGCGGCCAAAAACAACTGCGGGATTCTATTGGTGAAGGATCCCCTGGAGACGGCGGTCAGCCGCTATATCAGCGGCCGGGGAGTAAAACACCTGCTCATTTTCGGCGGAGAAGAGGCCGTCAGCCGGGAGTTGTACAATAAACTGTGGGGGTTGATCGAATGAAAACCATCAACCCATTGCCATTCGTCGGTTTCACCAACTGTTTGTTAACCGATCAGGCGGTCATCGGCTCCCACACCTTTACTGCCGCAGCCGCTGTTCGGGTTGCCCGGGCTGCTAAGCGGATTAACTATAAAGAAAGGTTTGTCTTTAAAAATGACGGAACAGGCTGTAAACACACCCCCAAACATCAATAATCTGCCGGCCGCCCGCGGGCCCCGCAGATCGCCCCTTGGGATTATCCTGCGGATCCTGGGCAATGGGCTTTTTGTTTTGTTGTTGGCCCTGATGTCCGTTGTCATATTTTTTATCTTTCAGGCCCGCCTCAGCGGGAGAGCTCCCACCCTTTTCGGCTACGAAATCTATATCGTCTACGGCGGCAGCATGAGCCCCAACATTAAAATGGGCAGCCTGGCGGTGGTCCGCCCCGTGGATCCCCGGGAGGTCCTCCCCGGCAATATCATCACCTTTCTATCCGGAGAGACCTTTAACACCCACCGGATAATCGCGGTGAACGGTGCCGGATCCGATCTTTCTTTTACCACCAGGGGCGACGCCAACGAGGTCAATGACCTGGATCCGGTTTTGCCGTCCCAGATCCGGGGTCGGGTGGCCTGGACCCTCCCCGCCCTGGGCTACGGCCTGGATTTTGCCCGTTCCAAAAACGGCCTGCTTATTTTGATTATCATTCCCGGCCTGCTGATCATATTTACCGAAACCATAAAGCTGTTTCGCCTGGGCGGCGAAATGGATCGAAAAGAGAAAGAGTCGGCTGCAGAAAAAAGAGGTGAGCCCTATAGGGGTTTATTATACCCCAACTGCCGTGCGTTGATCGGGGAGCGCCGCTTACTGCGGCGAAAAGCCTGCAAGACTAAAGCAAAGGTTAATTAAGAAAAAAAACTGGAGGAAACAAAATGAACAGACGTATTCTAACCAGCCTGGCGTTGATTGCGCTGGCGATTGCCCTGATGGCGGGTGCCACCATCGCCTGGTTTATCGACACCAAATCGGTGGAGGGAAATGTATTTACAGCGGGGACCCTAGAAATCAAGGTCACCGGAAATGCCTTTGATGATCGGAATATGGCTCCCGGAGATGAGCCCAGTGAGGAGTTTGTAACAGTAAAAAATACCGGCACTTTGGATATGCTTTTTAAGGCATCCCTGACTAATGAGGAAAATGATGGACTTAAAGAAGCCTTATACTTGAAAGTAACCCTCAATCCAAGTGACTATGAGAGTTATGATAACCTGCAGGTTTACGGTCCTGATGATGAAATCATTTTTAACGATCTTCTTAGTCAATTCACGGGTGTGGACAACGTCTCTGCCTGGATCAATGACGAATGTCCCTTGCCTTCAGGCTACACTGCCGTTTACAAGATCGAGGTTTCTTTACCCTTTACCGCCGGTGATGCCTATCAGGGGAAATCCTACCGGGCTGATCTTAAATTCGATGCCGTGCAGGCAGCCAATCAGGATCCGCAAAGCATCGAATGGCTCAATCCGGCGACCCAAGGGGGCGGTTCTTGCGGTTGAGTTACTGATCGCCGGCGGTGGTGTTGTTTTTAATAAAACGCCTGCTTTCTTCTATGTAGGCTGCAAAATTCGGTAAATTGATTTGCAAAATGTTATATACTTGATCGGGATCGACTTTTTGATAGAGATAAACTACCCGGTTTACGAATTTGACCATTATGTTATAGATCTTCACCTGCTCAGGTGCAAGAATACCCGGATTATAAATCAAATTTTGCTTCTAAAAGGGTTATTTAAAGATTATAATTAAAACACGAATATATGCTTTTTAAGGTGGCAAATCGCTTTAAATGAGCCTTCCAAAATCAACAAGACACTTTAATACTTGGATGTCTTTTTTATGAATTTAGGCAGCGTTTTTCCGGTCCAAGATCCTCTGCAGGCCGGCCTTTGAGGTTGTAGGGGCAGACGACCTGTCTGCCTGTCGAAATCAAGCGCACCCTTCAGGGTGCTCCGGGGTTCAAATTTCCCCCCCGGCCCTCCCTTTAGTAAAGGGAGGAAACGCGGGTAGCACATCTTTAAGGGACACTTACTAAGGGTGAACCCCTCCATTACCGGGCAAAGGTAAAATAGGTGGAATATATTTCAAGGTTAATTGATTTCATGTCGATCGAGCTAACGGTAATGCTGACTGCAGCCTTGCCGGTAGTGGAGTTGCGGGGAGCAATTCCGGTGGGTATATCCTTGGGGTTGTCCCCTCTTCATGCCGCTATGCTTGGTTTTATTGGCAGCATGATCCCGGTGCCGATTATTTTATTTGCGATCAGGCCGATCTTTAACTATCTTAGAAAAACTAGGCTCTTTAAAAGACTGGTAGGCAGGCTGGCCGATAACTCTCTTCGGAATAAGGCCAAAATCGAAAAATATGGGATATGGGGCCTGATCGTGCTGGTGGCTATCCCCCTACCGGGCACCGGGGTCTGGAGCGCAAGCCTGGCGGCGGCTTTACTTAATATGCGGTTCAAGCTGGCCTTTCCGGCCATACTGGTAGGGAACCTGATTGCCGGTATTATTATCATGGCTCTGAGCGGTGAGGTTTTTAAGTTGGTTAGCTGGTAGTGAGCTACGGGGACGGGCGGATCAACCGGAAACAAGAGAACCGTCCCCATGTTTCTGGAGGAGGTGAACTGCATGGATAAGGAAAAATTGGAGAAAGAAATCCGGCTGAAGCTCCGCAATAACAAGCTCTCCTGTAAAAACGCCCACAAGATTGCTGCTGAAACCGGTTGCCGGCTTTCGGAGATCGGGGATCTCTGTAACCAGCTGGAGATCAAAATAGTAGGGTGCCAGCTGGGCTGTTTCTAGCCGCCCCGGCGATGAGCCGTATATATTGCTGGTTAAGGTAAATAATAGATCTGGTGAAATAAGGAGCAAAAGGGAGACCGGCAGCAATATCCTGCCCTAAATGCCTGTTGCGCCGGGACTGTTTCCATGGTTGCCTGTCTTTGCGCTTGCCCCGGCGGAAATAGTTGGGTAATATTTTTATTGTAATTGTTAGCACTCAGTCATCTGGAGTGCTGCCAACAACTCACTTCAAGTAAAAGGAGGTCTACCATTTAATGAATCTTAAACCTTTAGGAGATCGGGTAGTAGTTAAAGTCCTGGAGGCAGAAGAAAAAACAGCCAGCGGGATTGTCCTTCCGGACAAGGCCAAGGAAAAACCCCAGGAAGGGCAGGTGGTGGCTGTAGGGACGGGTAAGGTACTTGAAAACGGTACCCGTTTAGAGATGGAGGTTAAAGAGGGAGATAAAATAATATTCTCCCGTTACGCCGGCACGGAGGTTAAAATTAAAGGGGAAGAGTACTTAATTCTCAGGCAAGACGACATTTTGGCGTTAGTACAGTAACTTCAAGTTAAAGGAGGTAAAGATAAATGGCAAAACAGCTGTTGTTCAAGGAGGAGGCCCGCCGGGCCTTGGAAAGAGGGGTTAATACCCTGGCCAATACGGTAACTGTCACCCTGGGCCCTAAAGGGCGCAATGTGGTTTTGGATAAAAAATTTGGTTCTCCTCAAATTACCAATGACGGGGTAACTATTGCCCGGGAAATTGAACTGGAAGACCATTTTGAAAATATGGGCGCTCAGTTGGTAAAAGAGGTAGCCACTAAAACCCAGGATGTAGCCGGTGACGGCACTACTACTGCTACCTTGTTGGCCCAGTCCATTATTCGGGAGGGGCTTAAAAACGTAGCTGCTGGAGCGAATCCCATGATTTTAAAGAAGGGGATCGAAAAAGCGGTAGAAGTGGCCGTCAAGGAGCTGGAAAATTTAAGCAAAACAGTGGAAACCAAGGAAGATATTACCCAGGTTGCCTCCATCTCTGCCGATGACGAGAGCGTAGGCAAGCTGATCGCCGAGGCCATGGATAAGGTGGGAAAAGACGGGGTAATAACTGTAGAAGAATCCAAAGGATTTACCACCGATCTAAAGGTAGTGGAAGGGATGCAATTTGATCGGGGCTACATTTCTCCCTACATGGTAACGGATGCGGAGAAAATGGAGGCCGTGCTGGATGAACCCTACATACTGCTTACCGACCGCAAGTTAAGCAACATCCACGATCTGTTGCCCCTGCTGGAAAAAATTGTCCAGAAAGGCAAGCAGCTCCTACTGATTGCTGAAGATGTGGAAGGAGAAGCTTTGGCTACCCTGGTGGTAAACAAGCTTAGAGGAACATTCACCTGCGTGGCGGTAAAGGCTCCCGGGTTCGGGGATCGCCGCAAGGCCATGTTGGAGGATATTGCTGTCTTAACTGGAGGACAGGTGGTGTCTGAGGATCTGGGCATCGATATGAAAAATGTGGAACTATCCATGCTTGGTCAAGCCCGCCAGGTTCGGGTGAGCAAAGAGGAGACCATCATTGTAGACGGTGCCGGCAAAGGCGAGGATATCAAGAAGCGGATCGGCCAGATCCGGGCCCAGATCGAAGAGACCACCTCCGATTTCGACCGGGAGAAGCTCCAAGAACGCCTGGCCAAGCTCTCCGGCGGGGTGGCGGTAATCGAGGTAGGTGCGGCCACGGAAACCGAGCTAAAGGAGAAAAAGCTTCGTATTGAAGATGCTCTTTCTGCTACCAGGGCCGCAGTGGAGGAAGGAATCGTTCCCGGCGGCGGCATAGCTTACCTGGATGTTACCTTTGCCCTTGAACAGCTGGAGAAGGAGCTTGCCGGAGATGAATATACCGGCATGGCTATTGTAAAGAAGGCGTTGCAAGAGCCCTTGAAAGTGATCGCTGAAAATGCCGGAGCAGAGGGTTCGGTGGTGGTAGAGAAGGTTAAAAACATGGAAAAGGGAATGGGTTACAACGCTTTAAATAATCAATTCGAGAAGATGATTTCTTCCGGAATTGTAGACCCGGCCAAGGTTGCCCGCTCTGCCATCCAGAATGCGGCCAGCATCGCTTCTATGCTGTTGACCACTGAAAGCATAGTCACTGATCTTCCTGAAAAAAACGACGGGCCCAGGATGCCCGGACCGGGCGACATGCCCATGATGTAGCGCTTTTCTAGATTGCCCGGCAGGCTGCTCAAGTTTTTTAGCAGCCTGCTTTTTAATATGCTAAAATAATATGTATTCAGGTCTGCAGACCAATATGACTGTGAGTTAACCCGGAAGGAGGAATAAAGGTGGAGGTAGGGATAGTTATGGGCAGCGGATCGGACCTGGAGGTAATGAAACAAAGCGGGACGGCCCTTGCAGAATTCGGAGTTGATTTCGAGCTGGTTATCGCCAGTGCCCATCGCCATCCGGAGAAGGTGGCCCGTTATGCCAGGGCGGCGGCAGATGCCGGAATCAAGGTAATAATTGCCGGAGCGGGGGGGGCGGCCCATCTTCCGGGGGTGATCGCTTCTCAGACTATTTTGCCGGTGATCGGTGTGCCGGTAGCCACCGCTCACCTGGGTGGTGCGGATTCGCTTTACTCCATTGTTCAGATGCCCAGGGGGATTCCCGTAGCCACGGTGGGGATAAATGGAGCCTATAATGCCGGGCTGCTGGCGGTGCACATTCTTTCTCTGGAAAATGAGGGATTGCGGGAGAAACTTTCGGTTTACCGGCAGAAACTGGCGGCGGAGGTAGAGGAAAAGGACCGGCAGCTTAGGGATGATCAGGCCCGGCCTGCCCGATGACCGGAGGGGATTATTACGGACTGTATCAAGGGGGTTGCGGCAGTTGGAAGACAAACCTTGGCTGAAGCTGGGCCTTACCGGTGAGGAGTACCGATTAATCTGCCGGAAAATGGGCCGGGAACCTAATTTTTGTGAGCTCAGCATGTTTAGTGTAATGTGGTCGGAACACTGTAGCTATAAACACTCAAAATCCTCATTACGCTTGTTCCCGGTTTCCGGGGAACGGGTTCTCCAGGGGCCCGGGGAGAATGCGGGAGTGATTGATCTGGGTGAAGGCTGGGCGGTGGTCTTTAAAATTGAAAGTCATAACCACCCTTCGGCGGTGGAGCCCTATCAGGGGGCGGCCACCGGGGTGGGTGGAATTGTCAGGGATATATTTACCATGGGGGCCCGGCCGGTTGCCTTGATCAACTCTTTGCGGCTGGGTCCTTTAAACGGTGCCCGCAACCGTTACCTGTTTAAGGGGATGGTGGCCGGGATAGCCGATTACGGAAATGCCCTGGAGCTGCCGGTGATAGCGGGAGAGGTAGGTTTCGAAAATTGTTATGAAGGCAATCCCCTAGTTAATGCCATGGGGGTGGGGGTGCTGCCGGTGGATCAGCTTGTTCGGGGCAAGGCCTCTGAACCCGGAAAGCTGGTGGCCCTGGCGGGGGCTCCCACCGGTCGGGACGGTATTCACGGGGTTACCTTTGCCTCGGATGAACTTGCTCCCGGTACGGAAGCCGCGATTCATATCGGTGATCCCTCTGCCGGGAAACGGCTCATGGAGGCCTGCCTGGAGCTGGCCCGGCGGAAACTTGTTCTGGGCATGCAGGATCTGGGCGGAGCGGGTCTGACCTGTGCGGCTACGGAGATGGCTGCCCGGGCGGGCACCGGAATGGAACTTTCTCTGGATACGGTGCCTTTAAAAGAAGAGGGGATGGCCTCCTACGAGATAGTCATTTCGGAGTCCCAGGAGAGGATGCTCCTGGTGCTTGATCCGGAAAATGAGCCGGCGGCGGCAAAAATTTTTACCGATCGGGGCCTGAATTTCAATGTTATCGGCAAAGTTACGGCCGATCCGCTGGTACAAATCCGGCATCAGGGCCGACTGGTAGCGCAGGTGCCGGCCGCCGATGTGGCCGGCGGCGCACCGGAATATTCTCCTCCGGTGCAGGAACCGCAGTATTACCGGCAGCTGGCCGGGTTTGATCCGGAGCAGCTTCCAGAGGAACCGGATTTAAACCGGGTATTGAAAAAAATTCTGGGATCTCCGGATGCGGCCGGCAGAGAATGGGTCTGGGAGCAGTTCAAATATCCTGAAAATCACCAGGTTGTCAAAGGGCCGGGTGAAGATGCAGGCATCATCAGGCTCCCGGAAACCGGGCAGGGAATTGCGGTGGCTGTGGATGGAAACAGCCGCTGGGTTTACCTGGATCCATACCTGGGGGGAATGCTGGCAGTGGCTGAGGCCACTCGCAATTTAACCTGCGTGGGGGCCAGGCCCCTGGGAATCACCGACGGCCTAAATTTTGGGAACCCTGAACGCCCTGAGATCTACTGGCAGTTCCGGCGAGCCATCGAGGGAATGGCGGAGGCCTGCCGGATCTTGCAGGCTCCGGTGGTGGGAGGAAATGTTAGCTTTTATAATGAGGCAACGGGAGGTTCGATCTACCCCACCCCGGTTGTAGGGGCGGTGGGGCTGCTGGAGGATCCCGATATTCACTGTCAAATTGCATTTAGCAGTGTTTCGGATATAATTTACCTATTGGGGCCTTTCCGGGTTTCTTTGGGAGGTAGCCTTTATCTCAAGATATGCCATGACCGGATAGCGGGAAAACCGGCGGAGATAGATTTGGAGCTGGAAAAACGACTCCAGGAGATGCTCTGCCGGGCCATCGATCAACAGATTCTAAGCTCGGCCCACGATCTCTCCGAAGGAGGTTTGGCGGTAACCCTGGCTGAATGTTGCCTGCAGGGCAACATTGGGGCCACGGTATCTTTTTCCGGGGAAATCTCCTCCCTACGATCAGTCCTGTTTGGGGAGGGGCCTTCCCGGGTGCTGGTATCGGTGAACCCGGACCGGCAGGAAAAACTGCAGGCCCTGGCTAAAGAATATAATATACCGCTAACCGAGCTGGGACAAATCGGCGGTTACCGGCTGGTGATCAGTGCCGGTGCCGGCGTGCAACCGGTAATTGACCTGCCGGTTGACGAAATGGAAAGCATTTTCAGGGAGGTAATCGGTTGCCTAATGAGCTAAATTATTCTAAGTTGCAGGAGGCCTGCGGGGTCTGCGGCGGTTACGCCACCGGGTTGCCGCTGGCTTATTTAACCTGCCTGGCCCTTTTCGCCCTGCAACACCGCGGACAGGAAAGTGCCGGGATCGCCGCCGGTGACGGGCGGGACGGCCGGCTGTGGCATCACCGCGGACTGGGCCTGGTGTCTGAGGTATTCCCCAAGACCGCAGATTTAAAGAGAATTTCCTGCCGGACCGCGGTGGGACATGTTCGCTATTCTTATCAGCAAGAAGATCGCCGTTTGGAAAGCAGCCAACCCTTGGTGCTCAGATATCGTTATGGAGAACTGGCCATCGGACATAACGGCCGCCTGTTAAACGGCTTCCAGCTCCGTGAGGAGCTGGAAGCGCAAGGAGCTATCTTTCAAACCAGAACCGACAGCGAACTGCTGGCCCACCTGATAGCTCGCCAGGACACCCCCGATCTGGAAGAGGCCCTGGCGCGGGTAGTTCTCCGGCTTGAGGGGGCCTATAGTTTTGTAATTACCGATGGGCAGAAAGTGATCGGCCTGCGGGACGGCTATGGTTTCCGCCCTTTATCGCTGGCTACTCTTGAAGGCGGCGGTCATTTTTTAGCCTCTGAAACCTGTGCCTTTGACACCATCGGCGCAAAATTTATCCGGGATGTGGATCCCGGGGAGATGGTGGTGCTGGACCGGCAGGGGCTGCACTCCCGCCGGCTGGTGGAGGGTCTTCGTTCCGCCCTGTGCGTGTTTGAATATATTTATTTTGCCCGCCCGGACAGCAATCTTCAGGGAAAAAACATCCACCTGGTGCGCCGGGAGCTGGGCCGCCGGTTGGCTCGGGAGCAGCCGGTAAAAGCCGATCTGGTTTCCGGGGTTCCCGACTCCAGCATCTCGGCTGCTTCCGGATATGCCGAGGAGTGCGGGCTGCCCAACGAGATGGCTCTGATAAAAAACAGGTATATTGGCCGGGTTTTTATTACCCCTACCCGGGAGATGAGAGAGCAGGGAGCCGATATAAAACTTAACGCGGTGCAAAAGATTGTCCAGGATAAAAGGGTGGTGCTGGTGGATGACTCCATCGTCCGGGGTACCACCAGTTCAAAGCTGGTTCGCCTGATGCGGCGAGCGGGAGCGAAAGAGGTGCATCTGCGAATTAGCGCTCCTCCGGTAATCTTTTCCTGCTATTATGGTATTGATATGCCCGCCGATGAAGAACTGATATTGTATAACCGGACTCCCGAAGAGATGGCCGCCTTTATCGGGGCGGATTCGGTAGGTTTTTTAAGTGCCTCCGGGGTAGCGGCAGCGGTTGGACTGCCGGCGGAGGATCTCTGTTGGGCCTGTTTCAAGGGGAAATATCCGGCGGACCGGCCCCGACCAAGGGAAAGCCCGGTCGGCCGCAAATAATTTTATAATGGGGTCGTTCCCCCTAACCCTAACCCTCTTCCGCGGGGGGAAAGGGGACCGGCAACCAAGTCCCCTTTCCTTTGATGGGGGAGAGCCGGCAACCAAACCCCCTCCCCCTTGATGGGGGAGGGTAGGGGTGGGGGTGATTCAATGTTTAATTATGAGGAGGTTGGTTTGGAGAATGCATCTGTTTTACTTGGCGCCTGCAAGCGCCGTTCTGGCACTATTATTTGCATTATGGTTATGGATCAAGGTAAAATCTGCCGACCCGGGCACCGCCGGCATGTTGGAAATTGCCGAAGCTATTCGGGAAGGGGCGATGGCCTTTTTAAAACGGGAATATTCATACCTGGTATTTTTTGTGGTTGCGCTTTCAGCAGTGCTGGTTGTAACTATTAATTCGCTGACAGCATTAAGTTTTGTAGTGGGGGCTTTTTTGTCAGCCCTGGCGGGTTACATAGGGATGCGGGTGGCTACGGAAGCCAATGTACGCACCGCCCAGTCGGCCCGTAAAGGGGTGGGTCAGGCACTGACCCTAGCTTTTTCCAGCGGAACCATCATGGGGATGATGGTGGCCGGGCTGGGCTTGTTGGGCCTGGGTGTGCTATATATCTTAATTCGTGATCCGGCCATAGTTAACGGTTATGCCCTGGGAGCCAGTTCGATCGCCTTATTTGCTCGGGTGGGAGGCGGTATATTTACCAAGGCGGCGGATGTGGGCTCCGACCTGGTGGGAAAGATCGAAGCAGGCATCCCCGAGGATGATCCCCGCAATGCGGGGGTAATCGCCGATAACGTAGGCGATAACGTGGGGGATGTGGCCGGGATGGGGGCGGATCTGTTTGAATCATATGTAGGTTCTTTAATTGCCGCCATGACTGTGGGGATTTTGATCTACGGGGCCGGGGGGGTTTTACTGCCGATGATGGTGGCTTCGGTGGGTATTATCGCCTCCATTATTGCTTTCTTTTTTGTGCGGGCTAAAGAAGGAGCCCGCCTGGGGGCGGTACTGGAACGGGGGATTACCGTCAGCGCGGTGATAGTGGTAGTACTCTCCTACTGGCTCACTAAAAACATATTACATGAAATTGGTCCTTTCTTCGCGGTGGTAGCCGGTCTGCTGGCGGGGGTGGTGATCGGTAAAATAACCGAATACTATACCTCCCCCGATTTCCAGCCGGTTAAAAATATTGCCAAAGCCTCCTTAACCGGCCCGGCCACCAACATTATCAGTGGCCTGTCGGTAGGGATGAAGAGCACCTTGATCCCGGTGCTGGCTATCGTGGTGGCTATTTTGGTATCCTTTCAACTGGCTGGTATATACGGGATTGCTATTGCCGCGGTGGGGATGCTCTCCACGGTGGGAATGACGGTAGCGGTGGATGCCTACGGGCCGGTGGCGGATAATGCCGGAGGGATCTCTGAAATGGCCAACCTGGAGCCGGAGGTGCGGGAAATTACCGATCAGTTGGATTCGGTGGGAAATACCACCGCCGCCATCGGCAAGGGATTTGCCATCGGCTCCGCCGCCTTAACCGCCCTGGCCCTGTTTACCGCCTATTCGCAAGTAGCCGGACTGGAGGTAATCAATATTATCAGCGCCCGGGTAATTGCGGGGATCTTTATCGGGGGGGTGCTGATCTTTTTCTTTACTGCCCGCACCATGGAGGCAGTGGGGAACGCCGCCTTCGAGCTGATCGAGGAGATCCGGCGCCAGTTTAAAGAGATCCCCGGCCTGATGGAAGGCACAGCCCGCCCTGAATATGCCCGCTGTGTGGACATCAGCACCCAAGCAGCCTTAAAAGAGATGGTAATTCCAGGGATACTGGCGGTAGCGGTGCCTTTGGTGGTGGGGTTAATTCCCTTTCTGGGCAAGGAGGCTTTAGGCGGACTGCTGGCCGGCTCCCTGGTTACCGGAGTGTTACAGGCTATATACATGGCCAATGCGGGCGGAGCCTGGGACAACGCCAAGAAGTATATTGAAGGGGGAGAGTACGGGGGGAAAGGGAGCGATCCGCACAAGGCGGCGGTAGTAGGGGATACGGTGGGTGATCCCTTTAAAGATACCTCGGGACCCTCTTTGAATATCCTGATCAAGCTGATGAGCATTGTGGCGCTGGTATTTGCACCGCTGTTCTTTTAGGAGGTGCCCTTTGAATCACGAGATAAGCTACCGGCAGGCGGGGGTGGATATCGAAGCCGGGGACCAGGCGGTGGAGCGGATCAAGGATCTGGCTGCCACCACCTTTCGCCGGGAGGTTTTAAAGGGGCCGGGGGGTTTCGGAGGTCTGTTTGCCCTCAATCTTGCCGGCTACCGCTCTCCGGTGCTGGTGTCCGGATGTGATGGAGTGGGAACCAAGCTGAAGATAGCCTTTGCCCTCGATAAACACGACACCGTGGGCCTGGACTGCGTGGCCATGTGCGTAAACGATATACTGGCTCAAGGGGCGGAACCGCTGTTTTTTTTGGATTACCTGGCGGTGGGGAGACTTTCTTTAGAGCAGGTGGAGCAGATCGTATCCGGGGTGGCCGGAGGTTGCCGCCGGGCCGGTTGTGCCTTGCTGGGCGGCGAGACGGCGGAGATGCCCGGGTTTTACCCGGAAGGAGAGTATGATCTGGCTGGGTTTGCGGTAGGAATAGTCGAGAAAGAAAATCTGATCGATGGCTCGCGGATCTCACCCGGGGATAGGGTGATCGGCTTGACCTCCACCGGGCTACACAGCAACGGTTATTCTCTGGCCCGCCGGGTGTTGCTGGAACAGGCTGCTTTGCCCCTGGAACATATCCCCCGGGGCTGGAAGATATCATTGGGTGAAGAACTATTGCGTCCCACTGCTATCTACGTGCCGACAGTAAAACCCTTGTTTGTCAAGTACTCGATTGCCGGAGCGGCCCATATTACCGGGGGGGGGCTGGTGGAAAACCTGCCGCGCATCCTCAAACCGGGGCTGCAGATTGTGCTTAAAGAGAACTCTTGGCCGGTCCCGCCGGTGTTTGATCTGATCGCCCGATCGGGGCCGGTGAAAAAAAGCGAAATGTACCGGATTTTTAACATGGGGGTGGGGTTTGCCCTGGTTGTCCCGCGGGAGCAATCCTCAAGTGTTATTGAAGATCTCTGTACCTCCGGGGAGGTGGCCTGGGAGATCGGAGCGGTAACCGCTGGAACCGGGCCGACAGTGGTTATCAGCGGGTAGCCGGACCGGGACGGAAAATAGAAACGTGGGAAAACGGGGAAATGTAAGCAGGTTATTCGAAAATCGGCGCTCTGTCAACTTTTAAATCCTCCCCGCCCTCCCTTTTCAAAGGGGGAGTATGGGGAAAACAGAAAACTTCTTTTTCCCGAAAAGGGAGCGAATAAGGCCAAAGGTTTTTTTCCAGGGGCGGTATGGAAAATAGTGGTAATAAAATCCCCCTTTACTAAAGGGGGATTTAGGGGGATTTATTCATCAGCCGAAATATTGGTAGGGGCGGGGTTCCACCTCCGCCCGGTAAAAGGTGAATAGGGGCAGAGAGGTTCCTTACTCCCGCCCGGTAAAAGGTGAATAGGGGCAGAGAGGTTCCT
>CAYXBB010000039.1:0-14261 GCA_964463285.1 uncultured Syntrophomonadaceae bacterium
TGAGGCTTCGTCCGCTCAAACTTCTTCTTGGCCATAAAACAGTAAACCTCCTAACTTTTAATAAGCTACACTATGAGTAATTATTTTTTGAGCGATGTTCAAAGGCACTTCTTCATACCTATAAAATTCCATATTATAGACCCCCCGGCCTTGGGTGCAGGAACGTAGTTCGGTGGCATAGCCGAACATATTGGATAAGGGGGCCACTCCTTTAATTAGCTGAGTGCCCTCTTGTAAATCAGTCCCCAGAATCTTACCCCTGCGGGAGGTAAAATCAGCGATCACATCTCCCATGTACTCTTCAGGAACAGTTACCTCCACCTTCATCATTGGCTCCAGTAAAACCGGCCCTGCTGCTGACATCCCTTTCTTAAAAGCCATTGATCCGGCAATCCTAAAAGCCAGTTCTGATGAATCAACCTCGTGGTATGAACCGTCCACCAGGCAAATTTTAACATCAATTACCGGGTAGCCAGATAGTACACCACTGCCCATAGCCTCTTCAATCCCGTCTTCCACTGCCGCAATATATTCTTTAGGTATCACCCCGCCCACGATATCATTTACAAATTCAAACCCTTTTCCAGCCTGCAAGGGAGATATTTCGATCCACACGTGCCCGTACTGCCCTCGGCCACCGGTCTGGCGAATAAAACGCCCTTCTGCCCGGGCGCTGCCCCGGATAGTTTCTTTATAGGCTACCTGGGGTTTACCCACATTGGCCACCACTTTAAATTCTCTAAGCAGGCGATCCACAATATATTCCAGATGCAGTTCTCCCATTCCCTGGATTATGGTTTGACCGGTTTCCTGGTCGGTATGAGTTTTAAAGGTAGGATCTTCTTCAGTCAGCTGTTGAAGTGAAAGGGCCATTTTATCCTGGTCAACTTTAGTTTTAGGTTCAATGGCCACGGAGATCACCGGTTCGGGAAACTGGATTCTTTCCAGAACAATAGCCTGGTTTGAATCGCAAAGAGTTTCCCCGGTAGATATCTGTTTTAGCCCCACCAGGGCTACAATATCACCAACCACTGCTTCACTGATATCTTCGCGGTAGTTGGCATGCATCCGGAGTAATCTGCCAATTCGTCGACGCTCCCGGCGAGTGGAATTTAAAACCGTACTGCCGGCACTGATCTTTCCGGAATATACCCGGGCAAAGGCCAATTTCCCCACATAGGGATCGGCTGCTATTTTAAAAACCAGAGCGGCAAACGGAGCCTCTTCTGCCGGCAACCGGAAATCTTCTTCCCCGGTGTTAAGATTAATCCCTTTAACCGCGCCGACCTCCGGTGGAGAGGGGAGGTAGTGAACCACTGCATCAAGCAACAGCTGGACTCCCTTATTACGATAAGAAGAACCGCATAACACCGGAACCAGCCCGTGATAAATAGTTGCTTTGCGCAGAGCCCGATAACATTCTTCCGCAGTAATCTCCGTTCCTTCGAAATACTTTTGCATCAACTGGTCATCATATTCCGCGACTGTTTCCAGTACTTGTTCCCTAAAATCCAGAGCCTGTTCTTTTAGCCCCTCCGGTATATCCTTCTCTACTTGCTCCAATCCCAGTTCATCTTCGTAATAGACCGCCTTCATACGAATTAAATCTACTACTCCCGAAAACTGTTTCTCCGAGCCGATCGGCAGCTGAAGTGGCAGAGCCCGGGCATGCAGGCGTTCTCGCAATTGACCTATAACATTAAAAAAGTCCGCTCCTATAATATCCATCTTGTTGATGTAGGCGATTCGGGGAACATGATAACGATCAGCCTGCCGCCAAACCGTTTCAGATTGAGGTTCCACCCCGCCTTTGGCACAGAAGATGGCCACAACCCCGTCCAATACTCGAAGGCAGCGCTCCACCTCTACAGTAAAGTCCACGTGGCCGGGTGTATCGATAATGTTGATACGGCTATTATGCCAGTAGCAGGTAGTAGCAGCAGAGGTAATAGTGATGCCGCGTTCCTGTTCCTGGGTCATCCAGTCCATGGTAGCGGTACCTTCATGAACCTCACCAAGCTTATGAAGCCGGCCGGTATAAAACAGCATCCGCTCGGTAGTGGTGGTTTTGCCGGCGTCAATATGGGCGGCAATACCTATATTCCGTACATTTTTTAGCGGCACCAGCTGCTTATGATTCACCTTATCCCCTCCTTTCATCAAAATTTTAATAAGCGAAAGAATGCCTTTACCACCGGTAATGGGCAAATGCCTTGTTGGCCTCAGCCATCTTGTGGGTATCTTCTTTTTTCTTAACTGCTCCTCCAATTCCATTGGAAGCATCCAACAACTCGGCCGCGATACGCTGAGCCATAGTTTTTTCGCCCCGGTTGCGAGCAAAACTCACCAGCCAGCGAATAGCCAGGATTATCTTGCGATGAGCATTGACTTCCACCGGCACCTGGTAAGTAGCACCACCTACCCGGCGAGGCTTAACTTCCAAAACCGGGCTAACATTACGCATGGCTGCATCAAAAATTTCCACCGGGTCTTTGCCGGTTTTTTCTTGAATAATATTTAGTGCCTCATAAACGATGGTTTGGGATACGCTTTTTTTCCCTTCATACATCAGCTTGTTAATAAACCGAGCTATTAACTTGTTGTTGTAGACCGGATCAGCCAATATTTCCCTTTTGGGAACAGGACCTTTTCGTGGCATCTTTGTAACTCACTCCCTATTAAAAACTTACACCTTGGGTTTTTTTGAGCCGTATTTTGAGCGGCCTTGAGCCCGGTTTTCCACCCCTGCCGCATCCAGCGCTCCCCTCACCAGGTGGTAACGGACCCCGGGCAGATCCTTTACCCGGCCTCCTCTTACCAGTACCACCGAGTGCTCCTGAAGATTATGCCCGATACCTGGAATGTAAGCAGTAACTTCGATCCCATTGGTCAAGCGCACCCGCGCGATTTTACGCAGGGCCGAGTTGGGCTTTTTAGGGGTAGTTGTAGAAACCCTGGTACAGACGCCCCTTTTCTGAGGCGAACCTTCAAGCGCCGGAGCAGTTGTTTTTTTAACCTGCTGCTCGCGGCCCTTTCTAACCAGTTGATTTAATGTAGGCACCAGTTCACCTCCTCCAAATTAAAAATCTATTATTGCAGCCACTGCTGCACCTACCTTTATCCCACAAGCTTTCCCTAACTCTTTCATCTCTTCCACATAATGAACCTCAATCCCCTGACTTTCGGAGAGATCGGTCACCGGTTGAACCACCCTGTTTTCCGCATCCCTGGCCACCACTACCACTTTGGCCTCTTTTTTCTCCAAGGCTTTCAGAGTCTCTTTGGTGCCCACTACTATGCGCCGTGCGCTTTTAATAATATCCAAGCCCAAGGTGCTCGCCCCTTTCCAAGGGATTTAAAACAGTCCTTAAAAAAACACACTTTAAGATTTTAACACCGGCCTCGATGGTTGTCAATTTTTATATCTAGGACAACAAGCGCGGGGCAAAGTTTGCCCTGCCCCCCCCATAATATGCCAAACCACCGATTACAACCCGGATTCGGGCAGACATGGAAGTCCGCCCTACCCTACATTGCCAACCCTTTCATATTTCAAGCTTCCAGGGTAGCATCCCGGGGGACACTAGATCTTTCATCTTCCGGCCCCGGTACCTCCGGGACAGAACTGCCGGCCGGGGTTGCCGGAATATGAACAGGCTCATCTGCGGTTTCCCCATCCGCCCTGATCTCTTCCAGTACTGCAGTTTCCGGTGGCAGGTAATCTGCCGCCGGGGTTACTCTCATGTTGCGGTAACGGGACATCCCGGTTCCGGCAGGAATCAGTTTCCCAATAATCACATTTTCCTTTAACCCCAATAGGCTATCCGGCTTGCCTTTTATGGAGGCCTCCGTTAACACCCGGGTAGTCTCCTGAAAAGAAGCAGCCGACAAGAATGAATCTGTAGCCAGCGAAGCCTTGGTAATCCCCAACAACAAGGGACGGGCTAAAGCCGGCCTGCCGCCCTGATCAACTGTCTCCTGGTTAATCTCCTCAAATACAAAGCTGTCTACAATCCCCCCCGGAAGCAGATCGGTATCCCCGGAATCCTCCACCTTAACTTTTTTCAGCATTTGCCGGATAATGATTTCAATATGCTTATCGTTAATGTCTACCCCTTGCATGCGGTAGACCCACTGCACTTCTTGCAGCAGGTAAAGCTGAACTCCCCGCACACCCTTAACCTTAAGCAGCTCGTGGGGATTAATGGAGCCTTCGGTTAGTTCGTCACCGGCGCTGATTTTTTGTCCTTCCTGAACTTTGATCCTGGCCCCGTAAGGAATGGGATACAGGCGGGCCCCCTCGTGTTCGGAGACCACCTTGATCTCTCGCTTATAGCGGGTCTCGTAAATCTCTACCGCGCCGGAGATTTCACTGATCAGGGATTGCCCCTTGGGTTTCCGCGCTTCAAACAGTTCCTCTACCCGGGGTAAACCCTGGGTGATATCATCACCTGCCACTCCCCCGGTATGGAAAGTGCGCATGGTAAGCTGGGTCCCTGGTTCGCCGATCGACTGGGCGGCAATTATACCTACCGCTTCCCCGAAATCAACCACTTTCCCGGTGGCTAGATTTCGTCCGTAGCATTTTACACATACTCCATGACGGGTTTTGCAGGTTAGCACCGAACGGAAACGTATTCCGGTAATGTTTAATTTTATGATCTGCTCGGCAATATCCTCGGTAACCATCTGGTTGGCTTCCAGGATAACCTCCCCGGTTTCCGGATGATAAACCGGTTCCAGCACAAATCTCCCCACTACCCGTTCCACTATTTCCTCGAAATCAGCACCGTTGCCGTCAAGGTATTCGCTTAAATTAATTCCCTGGGTGGTACCGCAATCTTCCTCCCGTACGATTACATCCTGAACCACATCCACCAGGCGCCGGGTAAGATAGCCTGAATCCGCAGTTTTCAAAGCAGTGTCAGCCAGCCCTTTACGGGCCCCGTGAGTAGAGATAAAATACTCCAGCACGGTCAATCCTTCCCGAAAATTCGCCTTAATCGGCAGATCGATAATTCTGCCCGTAGGGTCTGCCATCAGCCCCCGCATTCCCGCCAGTTGCGTAATCTGAGATTCGTTTCCCCTCGCTCCGGAATGGGCCATCATATATATAGGGTTTAGTTCGCCTAATCCTTTCATTAACGATTCAGTTATATTTTCCTTGGATTCACTCCATATTTCAATTACCCGATCATAACGTTCTTTTTCGGTGATCAAACCCCGACGGAACTGCTGTTCAACCTCATCTACAATTTGTTCAGCCTGCTTCAGAATTTGCTGTTTGTCTTCAGGAACCTTGATATCCTCTACCCCTACAGTTACTCCCGCCCTGGTAGCATAGTGGAAGCCAAGCTGTTTTATACTATCCAGGATAACCGCTGTTTTGGTGTTTCCATAACGACGGTAACAGCGAGCCACGATGTCCGCCAGAAGTTCTTTTTGAGCCGCCTTGTTGAGGGACACCCGGTTAAGCAGCTCCTTGGGGTTCAGCTCTCCAAAAGCGATCAGGTTATCTTCAGGTAAATGCCGACTGAAATCAGCGTTATTTATATAAGGAAAATCCTCGGGAAACACTTCATTAAAAAATACCTTGCCTACCGTGGTCAATAAATAGCCCTTATGGGAAGCAATTTCCCGATTTTTAAAACTATCGGTTCTAATAAACACCCGGGCATGCAAATCCAGATCACCTAACTCATAGGCCATGATAGCTTCTTCCGGATCTTTGTAAATTTTGCCCTCCCCTTTGGCCCCAGGTCTTTCCAGGATCAGGTAATAGCAGCCCAGAACCATGTCCTGGGTAGGAGTGGCTACCGGTTGGCCGTCCTTGGGGTTTAAGATATTATGGGCCGAAAGCATAAGCACCCGCGCCTCGGCCTGGGCCTCTGCGGACAAGGGAACGTGTACCGCCATCTGGTCCCCATCAAAGTCAGCATTGTAAGCCACGCATACCAAAGGGTGAATTTTTATGGCCCGCCCCTCTACCAGCACCGGTTCAAAGGCCTGGATCCCCAACCGGTGAAGCGTAGGAGCCCGGTTTAGAAGTACCGGGTGATCTTTAATTACCTCTTCCAGTACATCCCAGACTTCGGGTCGGACCTTTTCCACCATCCGCTTGGCGCTTTTAATGTTATGGGCCAGCCCTTCTCCCACCAGGCGTTTCATCACAAAAGGTTTAAAAAGCTCCAGTGCCATCTCTTTAGGCAGCCCACACTGATAAAGCTTTAGTTCCGGACCCACCACGATTACTGATCTTCCGGAGTAGTCCACTCGCTTACCAAGCAAATTCTGACGAAAACGGCCTTGCTTGCCTTTTAGCATATCGCTTAAGGATTTGAGCGGCCGGTTCCCCGGTCCGGTTACCGGGCGTCCCCGACGACCATTATCAATTAACGCGTCTACCGCTTCCTGAAGCATCCGTTTTTCATTGCGCACAATGATATCCGGTGCCCCCAGGTCCAGCAACCTTTTCAAACGATTGTTGCGGTTGATTACCCGCCGGTAAAGATCGTTTAAATCCGAAGTGGCAAACCGGCCCCCATCAAGCTGAACCATGGGGCGTAAATCGGGAGGTATTACCGGAATAACATCTAGAATTATCCAGCTGGGATCATTCCCCGACTGGCGGAAAGCCTCTACAACCTCCAACCGGCGCACCGCCCGTATTTTGTTCTGCCCGCTGGTGCTTTTTACCTCCACCCTGATATCGGCGGCCATTTTTTCAAGATCTATTTCCTGCAAAAGCTTTTTTACCGCTTCCGCTCCCATCCCTGCCTTGAACCCCTTACCTGCCTTGAACAAAGCATCGTATTTCTCCCGGTATTCCCGGTACTCCGCCTCAGTTAGAAGCTGTTTTTTGCTGAGCACAGTTTCACCGGGATCAATTACTACATAGGAAGCAAAGTAGAGTACCTTTTCCAGTGCCCGGGGAGACATATCCAAAATCAGCCCCATCCGACTGGGTATGCCCTTGAAATACCAGATATGAGAAACCGGAGCGGCCAACTCAATATGGCCCATTCGCTCACGGCGAACCTTGGCCCGGGTTACCTCCACCCCACATCGATCACAGACAATCCCCCGGTAACGGACCCGTTTATATTTACCGCAATGGCATTCCCAGTCTTTCTGCGGCCCAAATATTTTCTCACAGAACAGGCCTTCACGTTCCGGTTTCAGGGTGCGGTAATTGATAGTTTCCGGTTTTTTAACCTCGCCCCTGGACCAGGCCCGGATCTGTTCCGAGGAGGCCAGGCCTATTTTCAGAGAATCAAAGTTATTGACATCCAACAAATCAAATCGCTCCTTTCAAGGCCCTACTGTTAAAACAAGCCATCCTCTTCTTTACTAGCCGCCGGGTTAAGGATCTTTTTACGTTTAGGTTGAGAAAGCAGCCCATTTTCGTCCTGATCTTCATCCTCCTGCTCCAGCTCCTCCAGCTGATCAAGCGATACAATCTCTTCCGGGTCCAGATCAGACTGGGAAACACTTTGGGAAGAAGGAACAAGCCTCTCTCCTTCTTTATCACTATCTTTCTCAAACTCCTCGATCTCCAGATCATCCTCCAAGTAGTCATCGTCTCCCCCGTCATCAATAAACTGGTCTTCAGGTTCATCGCCAGAGGTTTCTGTTCCTTCGATATTTATCTCCAGGTCCCGATAATCTACATCATCTTCACTCTCCCGAATCTCCACTTCCTTGCTATCCTCGCTGATCACCCTTACGTCGAGGCATAAGCTCTGAAGCTCTTTCACCAGCACCTTAAAAGATTCCGGAACCCCGGGCTCGGGAATATTATCACCTTTGACGATCGCTTCATAGGTTTTCACCCTACCTATCACATCATCAGATTTAACTGTTAAAATCTCCTGTAAAGTATAAGCAGAACCGTAAGCCTCCAGAGCCCATACTTCCATCTCTCCAAAACGCTGCCCCCCGAACTGGGCTTTTCCTCCCAGTGGCTGCTGGGTAACCAAAGAGTAAGGCCCGGTAGAGCGGGCGTGGATTTTGTCATCCACCAAGTGGGCTAACTTTAACATGTAGACGTAACCTACGGTAACTTCGTTGTCAAAAGGCTCGCCGGTACGACCGTCGAATAACACAGTTTTACCGTGTTCGGGCAGCCCCGCTTCATGTAGAGCCTTAAAAACATCTTCTTCCGAGGCACCGTCAAATACCGGAGAGGCTATATATACTCCCAAAGCCTTGGCAGCCCATCCCAGGTGAGTTTCCAAAATCTGTCCGATGTTCATCCGGGAAGGAACGCCCAGGGGATTTAAAACTATTTCCACCGGTCTCCCATCAGGCAAAAACGGCATATCTTCCTCCGGCAAAATCCGGGCAATAACCCCTTTGTTTCCATGTCTACCAGCCATCTTATCGCCTTCAGATATTTTCCGTTTTTGAGCTACATACACCCGAACCAGCTGGTTTACACCGGGGGAAAGCTCGTCCCCCTCCTCCCGGTTAAACACAATCACTTCCACCACAATCCCCGATTCGCCGTGAGGAACCCGGAGCGAGGTGTCCCTGACCTCCCGTGCTTTCTCGCCAAAAATAGCCCTAAGCAGGCGTTCCTCTGCAGTCAGCTCAGTTTCGCCTTTAGGGGTAACCTTGCCCACCAGAATGTCACCGGCCCGCACCTCGGCACCGGTGCGAATAATCCCCCGGGTATCCAGATCTCTTAAAGCATCTTCACCTACATTGGGAATATCGCGGGTGATTTCCTCAGGGCCCAACTTGGTATCACGGGCCTCACATTCGTACTCTTCAATGTGAATGGAGGTAAACACATCTTCCTTAACCGCTTTTTCACTGAGCAAAATGGCATCTTCGTAATTGTAACCCTCCCAAGGCAAAAATGCAGCCAGGATATTTCGTCCCAGCGCGATCTCTCCCGAATTTGTGCAGGGGCCGTCGGCAATTACCTCTCCTTCAACCACCCGGTGCCCCTTGCATGCTATGGGCTGTTGATTGATGCAGGTCCCCTGGTTGGATCGTTTAAATTTCTGCAAGGTATAAATATCACAACCCGAACCGGCTATATAACCAGGTTCCGGAAATATTTCAGAGGTTCTGCCGTTGATCCGATAGTTTTGCTTGTCTTCAGGATCATCTCTCTGAATGACAATCTCATTGCTGGTTACCCTCAACACCTGACCGCTTCCACCCCGGCGGCAAATCACCACCGCTCCCGAATCCAGGGCTACCTTCTGTTCCATGCCTGTCCCCACCAATGGGGCTTCGGTTTTCACCAGGGGAACCGCCTGACGTTGCATATTTGCCCCCATCAGCGCCCGGTTGGCGTCATCGTTCTCCAGAAAAGGAATCAGAGCCGTAGCCACACTGACCAGTTGTTTGGGAGATACGTCCATAAAATCAACTTCCTTGGGCGAACGGACCACCGTATCATACTGGTAACGACATATAATCCGATCGTTGACAAATTTATTCTCATTGTCCAGCACTGTATTGGCCTGGGCGATGGCATACCGGTCTTCATCATCGGCAGACAAGTATACGATCTCCGAAGTAACCTGCCCCTTTTCTTTATTCACTCGCCGGTAAGGGGTTTCGATAAATCCGTAATCATTTATGCGGGCATAAGTGCCAAGCGATCCAATTAAACCGATATTGGGACCTTCAGGAGTTTCAATCGGGCACATTCTTCCATAGTGGGAATGGTGAACGTCCCGGACTTCAAATCCCGCCCGTTCCCGGCTCAGCCCTCCCGGCCCCAGAGCACTTAAGCGCCGCTTATGGGTTAGCTCTGCCAGGGGGTTAGTTTGATCCATGAACTGGGATAGCTGGCTGTTGCCGAAAAATTCCTTGATGGAAGCGATTACCGGGCGGATATTAATCAGCGCCTGGGGGGTAATCGCCTCCACATCTTGAATGGTCATTCGTTCCCGGACTACCCGTTCCATCCGCGACAAACCTATCCGAAATTGGTTCTGGAGCAGTTCGCCTACACTGCGCAAACGACGATTGCCCAAATGATCGATATCATCAGGCCGGCCAACATCATCCATTAAATTAAGAAAGCAATTAACAGCCGCTACTATATCCATCTTAGTTAAATGTTTGGGCTCAGTATTTGGGCTCCGGTTGCTTAAAATAAGGCAGGCTTTATCCCGGCCTTTAACCCGGACCTGGTGAATATTTAACAGCTCTATTTGATCCACCATCTGATCATCAAGTGTCATTCCCTCCGGGAAAAGGATCTTTCCGGAAGCCGGATCTATAATATCCTCGGCCAGTTCCTGGTTCAGCAGCCGTTGCCGTAAAGAAAGTTTTTTGTTTACTTTAAACCGGCCGACATTCCCAAAATCGTAGCGCCGGTTATCAAAAAACAAGGATTCAAATAAAGAACGGGCATTATCAACATTTAAAGGCTCTCCGGGGCGCAAGCGCTTGTAAATTTCCAGCAGAGCATCTTCCGTAGACTGGCACCCATCTTTCTCCAACATGGTCAACAACCGGGGATCGCGATCAAATTTCTCCAGCACATCCTGCTCACTGGAATAACCGATAGCCCTGAGCAATATAGTTACCGGCAGCTTGCGAGAGCGATCTACCCGGACAAATATCCCTTCATTAACGTCGCTTTCAAATTCCAGCCAGGTACCCCGATTAGGAATGATAGTAGCGCTAAAAATTTCTTTCCCGCTATAATCAACCTGCTTGCTGTAATATACTCCCGGAGAACGGACCAGCTGACTTACGATCACCCTTTCCGCCCCATTGATAATAAATGTACCGTTTTCGGTCATCATCGGGAAATCGCCCATAAATACTTCTTGTTCCTTCACCTCTCCGGTTTCCTGATTAATCAGGCGGACCCTGGCTTTTAAAGGTACGGCAAAGTTAGCGTCCCGTTCCTTGCAATCATCAATGGAGTATTTTGGATCACCTAGTGCATAATCAATAAATTCTAATACCAGGTTGCCGGTAAAATCCTGGATCGGCGAAATATCGCGAAACACCTCCCGTAACCCCTGGTTAAGAAACCAGTCATAAGAGCTCTTTTGAACCTCAATCAAATCAGGAAGCGCCAACACTTCCTTAATCCGAGCATAACTGCGACGATTTCGCTTGCCCACCGCCATCTCGTTAAACATTAAAAAAAATCACTCCCTACCGCTGGTTTTTACCTCAAGAACCAGTAATTGGAATAATTAACATATTTACAGCCATTCCAATATTGTTTCCTACCGGGCGCATCCCTATTCAGAAGATTTTTTTCAGAGTCTTTATTTAGAGGCAACCACTCACCTGAAGACAATGATAGGACTAGACATTTTTCTATAATATCACAGCTTGGAGATTCTGTCAATGGAAGAAAAAAATTGTGATTGAAGAATTACATAAGACAAGGTGTTTCTTCGAACATGGTTCGGGCGAGGTATAGCCGGCCTTGCCCGAACCGGAAGTTCATCAGCCTGCAGCCTGCTATTTTATTTCCACCGGAGCCCCTGCCTCCTCAAGTTTAGCCTTGATCGCTTCGGCCTCCTCCTTGCCAATCTTCTCTTTAATCGGTTTGGGAGCACTGTCCACCAGTTCCTTGGCTTCTTTCAGTCCCAGCCCAGTAAGTTCCCGGACCACCTTTATAACCTGGATTTTCTTTTCACCGGGGCCGGTCAAAATCACGTCAAATTCATCTTTTTCTTCTTCTACTGCAGTTTCAGCAGTTGCTACCGGGGCTGCCGCTGCCACCGGCGCTGCCGCGCTAACCCCAAATTCTTCCTCCAACGCTTTCACGGTTTCCGCCAGCTCCAGTACAGTCATTCCTTTAACTAACTCCATGATTTGCTCTACCTTAGACATTTATTTGCCTCCTTGTTGGCATGTAATATAATTTATGCACTTTCTTTTTGACCACGTACCGCCTCCAGAGCATAAACTAATTTTGAGATAGTGCCCTGCAAAACCGTGGCCAGACCATAGATAGGGGCTTGAAAACCTCCGCAAATCCTGGCATAAAGAATTTCCCGGGGAGGTATCTGTCCCAACTCTTTTACCCTCTCCGGTGCCAGAAGTTGACCCTCCAGCATCCCACCCTTAATAATGAAAGTTTTGTGCTCGCCGGAAAACCCGAGCAGCACCCGGGCGGCAGCTACCGGATCGGCGCTAGTAAATGCTATGGCCGTAGGGCCGGTTAAATAGCTTTCCAGATTTTCCAGACCTGCCTGACGACAGGCCAGGCGGGTAAGCGTATTTTTAATAACCCGGTAGCGGCATTGTTCTATCCTTAAATTTTTTCGAAGACTGCTTATACCGGTCACATCAAGGCCCCGGTAATCGGTAAATACAATCAGCCCGGCCTGCTGCAGATCCTCTGCAATAGCCTTAATCCGGCGTTCTTTTTCCTTTCTGGTAATCAATCGATCCACCTCCTTAAAAACAAAATGACTTCCGCAGATGCCAGAAGTCCCTCTTTACGAGCCTTCTCCTCAAGCAGGCGGCCGATCGGTAAGGCCATTAAAACTATTTATTGCCTGCTGTCTCCGGATAGCTTTACAGTATTTTATATCGGCAAACCAATTACTACTTCCTGTCGGCGGAAATAACCTGTTGAGAGCTAATTTTCACCCCCGGCCCCATGGTAGAACTCACGGTAATGCTTCTTAAATATTGCCCTTTGGCGGCAGTTGGTTTGGCTTTGATTAACGCTTCCATCATGGTATAAAAATTTATCACCAATTTATCTGTGTCAAAAGAAATTTTGCCGATAGGAACATGGATATTACCTACCTTATCAGTGCGAAATTCCACTTTCCCCGCTTTGATATCGGCAATTGCTTTAGCCAGATCAAAGGTAACCGTCCCGCTTTTGGGGTTTGGCATCAACCCCCGGGGGCCAAGCAGTTTGCCCAGTTTGCCCACTACTCCCATCATATCGGGAGTAGACACCGCCACATCAAACTCAAGCCAGCCCGATTGAATCTTGGCAGCCAATTCCTCGCCCCCTACAATATCAGCGCCTGATTCCTCAGCTTCCCTTATCTTTTCTCCCTTGGCAAAGGCAATAATTCGCACAGTTTTTCCGGTGCCGTGTGGTAACACCACCGCTCCCCGTACCTGCTGGTCGGCGTGTTTGGGGTTTACCCCCAGCCGTACCGCCAGTTCAACTGTCTCATCAAAAGATGCGCCGGCCATATTTTTGATCAAACCCAGGGCCTCTTCGGGCTTGTAATGGGTGTCCCGGTCAAACTGTTCCCTGGCCTCCTGATATTTCTTGCTTCGCTTGTTCATCCCTGTTACCTCCTGTGGTTTTTTACGGGCAATTAAGCCCTCCCACCCAACCTGCAATTTGCAATCCTTTAACCCTCTACGGTGATCCCCATACTGCGGGCGGTTCCTTCGATAATACGGGTAGCCGCCTCCAGATCATTGGCATTTAGATCTTCCATCTTTTGACCGGCTATTTCCTGGACTTTTTTCCGAGAGATCCTGGCAACCTTGATCCGGTTCGGTTCCCCGGAAGCCTTCTCAAGCCCCAGGGCTTTTTTCAACAGCACCGCAGCCGGAGGAGTTTTAGTAATAAAGGTAAAAGAACGGTCGGCATAAATAGTTATCTCTACCGGAATGATCAACCCTGAATCGGCAGCAGTGCGCTCGTTGAATTCCTTGCAAAATGCCATAATATTTACTCCGTGCTGCCCCAGGGCCGGGCCTACCGGTGGGGCAGGGGTAGCCTTCCCGGCGGGAATCTGCAGTTTAGCCAATCCGATAGCTTTTTTCTTGGCCATGTGTATCTATACCTCCATACTGGTTATTGTTTACAGTCTTTCTACTTGGTGAAACTCCAATTCCACCGGAACCTCTCGCCCGAACATGGATACCGCTACTTTGAGCTTGCCCTTTTCTACATTGATCTCTTCTACTGTTCCTTCAAAATTTTTAAAGGGGCCGTCCACAACTCGGACCATCTGATTTATCTCCAGATCTATGCGCGGCTTGCCTTCAGACAGCCCCATCTGTTTTAAAATTGCGTTGATCTCCTCCTCGGATAAAGGTATTGGCCGGGAACCGCTGCCTACAAAGCCAGTTACCCCAGGAGTATTCCGAACTACATACCAGGAATCATCCTCTACCACCATCTCTACCAGGACGTACCCGGGAAATATTTTTTTCATAACTGTTTTGCGCTGGCCGCCCTTGCTGGTTATTTCCTTTTCCATGGGAACCAAAATTTGAAATATCTTGTCCTGCATTCCCATGGATTCCACCCGCTTCTGCAGGTTGGCCATAACCCG
>CAYXBB010000040.1:0-13827 GCA_964463285.1 uncultured Syntrophomonadaceae bacterium
CTGTAATACTTATGCTTTCTATTATTTTTTGATCAAACCAGCCATTATTTTTACCGTATTTGCTCAAGGAGCCATACAGGCGTACTTTAATGTTCATTGGGTCTACCTCCTCCCCAAAGGCAAAACTACAGGCTGAGTTCCCGGATCCTCTCTTCGGGTATTTTTCCTTGTTCATCCCATCCCCGGGCTGTGTAGTAATCGGCCAGCATTTTTTCGAAATCTTTTCGGGGCAAGGTTTTGCCCCCTGCCGGTCCGGAGATTACCGGGTCCTTGAAGATGCGCTCCGGCAGGCTGTCATGCTCCCGGGTAAAACCTTCCCGTTGGTTAAAAAGTCGGGCCAGTTGGACGATCCGCTCGCCTATCTTCAACAGATCTTGTTCTGTAAATTCCTTTTGCATCACCAGGTTTAACACCTTTGCCTGGGTTTCAGTGCTTGCTGCCCAGAAATCACAGAAGATGGCGGAGAATTTTACTGCATTTTCATTTTGCATATCGGCCACCAGCTGTCCCTTGCCCTCGGAGGTGAAAGGATCCAGATCTCCCATTGCTTCCATAGCGATGGGCCAGGCCTGCATGTGGCAGGCTCCCCGGACAGCGGTAGCGTAAGCCAGCCCCATGCCCCAGGAACCCCGGGGTTCATAGCCGGGAAATTCCAGACCTTTGGCCTGCATGGCAAATTCTTTTCCGCCGTATTTCTCGGAGAGGGCCTTTGTCCCCAGGGCCAGATCTGCTCCAATTCCGTCTTTTAAGGCAATCAGCCGGGGAACCTTCAGGTAAGCCTCCTTGTCGCCAAAACGCAGTCCGAAATCATGGACACCCTTTTCGGTCATCTCCATGGCAAAAGCGGTAATATTCCCGGTGGAAATAGTATCCACTCCGTAGTCGTCGCACAGCCGGTTGAACTCGATTACCGCTGCCAGATCATCAATACCGCAATTGGAACCGCATAAAGCCAGGGTTTCATATTCTGGTCCTTCTACAATCGCCTCCCCGGCCTTGGAATAGTTTCCGCAGGCCAGAGGGCAGGAAAAGCAGGCTTTTTTGCCTACCCGTACTTTTTTTAATGCTTCGGTGCCGATCTGTTCAAACCCTTCAAATACTCCGTCCTGGAAGTTGCGGGTGGGCAGTGTGCCGATAGACTGACAGGCATCTACCAACATGGCGGTGCCGTCGGTATAGGCCCACAGGTTGTCGTCGGTTAAGGTGTCCTCATTTTTAATTTTGTTGATCTCCCGCATCAGTTTGCGGATATCGGGGAATTTTAGCCCGCCGCTGCCTTTAACCGCCACTGCTTTCAGGTTCTTGCTGCCAAGTACCGCTCCGATACCGCCCCGTCCGGCCTGGCGGTAAAACTCGCTGGTGATACAGGACATGATCACCTGGTTTTCACCGGCCTGCCCGATCAGGAGGGTCTTGGCATCCTCCAACTCATTGTTCAGGATAAACTCCGCCTGGTGGGTGTTCTTGCCCCACAGATGGGCCGCGCTTTTTAGCTCTACTTGGTCATCTTCGATATAGATATATACCGGCACCTTGGCTTTGCCGGTAATGATTACCGCATCGTAGCCGGCGAATTTGAGCTCGGCGGCAAAATGTCCCCCGATGGAACAGTCGAGCACGGTGCCGGTGGCCGGTGATTTGGCGGCGATGGCCAGTTTACCGGAGTTGGGCACTATTGTTCCGGTAAGCGGTCCGGTCATCAAGATCAGTTTGTTGTCGGGGGATAAGGGATCAATCCCCGGGGTGATCTCTTCATACAGGTACTTGATGGCCAGGCCTTTGCCGCCCAGGTAATTTTCAGCCCACATACGGTTCAAAGGTTCTACCTTTGATTTACCGGTGGATAGGTCTATCTTTAAAATTTTACCGGTGTATGCCATTACCTGTTCACCTCCTCAAAAACAAGCGCTTCGGTAGGGCACCAGGTCACGCAAACCAGGCAATGGTTGCAGATCCCCACCGATTGTTTCTTTTTTACAATTACACCTTCAGGACAGACATCGACACAAAGACCACAACCGGTACACAGCTCTTCGTGAAAAATTAGACGCCCGTTTTTCTCTTCTATGGCCTCTACCGGGCAGGCTTTCACGCAGGCCAGCTCCATGGTACAGATATGGCCTTTTACCTCCAAGCTGTCCAGGGTATAGTGGGAAGATATCCTTAATCTGCCTAAACGAGGGTTGAACTCACCTTCGTTGTGGCCGCTACAGGCTGTCAGGCACAGCTTACACCCTATACACTTATCCGGGTGAAATAACAGTGCTTTCATTAATTTTCCCCTCACTCTCTAAAAGGTTTAGCCGGATATTTCCGCGCATACCTTTTCGAGGATTTCTGCCACCCTATCAAGCTCATCAATGCTAATAGTTAAAGCGGGTTCGATACGGGTAGTTACGGCACTGATCAAGGTGCCCGCTACCAGTACACCGTTGTCAAACAATCCGGAAGCAGCTTTATAGCCGGTTTCATCGTCAACAAATTCAAGACCGATAAACAGTCCTTTACCGCGTACTTCTTTTAACACCTTAGGGTATTTCTGGGCAACCTTTTGAAGTTTGGGAAGGATGTAGGCGCCTTTTTCTGCCGATTGTTCCGCCAATCCTTCTCCCAGTATTACTGAAAAAGCAGCGATTGCCGCCGCGCAGGCAATAGGATTGCCGCCGAAGGTGGTGGTGTGTAAGAATGGGTTGGGGATCATTTTTTGCCATATCTCTTCGGTGGATATGAAAGCCCCGATGGGCATTAACCCGCCCCCAAATGCTTTGGCCAGGCAGAGTATATCGGGCACAACATCCCAATGTTCTACTGCAAATAGTTTGCCGGTGCGGCCCATCCCGGTTTGAACCTCGTCGGCAATTAACAAAACGCCGTACTCATCACAAATTTCCCGTATCTTGGGCAGGTAATCATCGGGAGGAATAATTATTCCAGCTTCACCTTGAATAGGTTCCAGGATAACTGCCGCAATTTCATTTCCAACCACGAAAGAGCTGTCCATTACTTTTCTAAGGCAATCCGCATCTCCGAAGGGGACATGGATGACATTGCTTAGCAGCGGTAGATACGGTTTGCGGAAGAGTGCTTTTGCAGTCATGCTCAGTGATCCCAGTGATTTACCATGAAACGCTCCGGCAGCGGCGATAATGCCCGGTCTTCCGGTGTGAAGCTTGGCTAGCTTTAAAGCACCTTCAACGGTTTCAGTACCGCTGTTGGTAAAAAAGGCATACTGCAAATCGCCCGGGGTAACCATGGCTACTATCTTGGCCAGCATAGCCCGCAGCGGATCCAGCAGTTCCTGGCTATGCAGTGCCTGGCGGTTAAGCTGATTTCTAACTGCAGCCAGGACCTTGGGATTGCGGTGGCCGACGTTAAAGATGCCATATCCACCCAGGCAATCAATAAATTTTTTCCCGTGGATATCGGTAAATCCTGCACCACCGTCCTCCCACTCTACTGCTGTATAATCGGTGGAAACCGATTTGCGGTATTCCAGGAAGCCGGGGTTATAGTGATCTCTAAAGCCTTCTACAGTTTCAGTTACCACCCATTCTTTTTCCTGCTCGGTTAGTTCTGTTTTTTCCACAAAACCAAGCACCTTGTTTGCGTAATCAAGAGCTTCCTTTCGCGATTTTATCACGTTTTTATTCTCCTCCTTTAATTTGGCTTTCTGAACAGTGAAAAGCACAACCGGAAATAAGGCGAAATTTTCAAATACAGCGTTTTACCACCTCCCTACGACCAAATAGTTATTTTGTTTGTTGGGGTTTATAGATTGTCTATGGCTGCACAATTTACATTAGTGCAATATTAATGCCAATATTGTGTAAAGTGCCGATATTCACCGAAGGAGCCTTTCGGTAGGCACCTTTTTGAAAGACTACCTGCTTCCGAGTAAGAACAAATCCACAAACCTGTTCTCGTAGATGCGAAATTCATGCAGTGAATTCCCGCGATTGAGAAATCAGTGATTAAGGGGACTATATAATCACCTGTATTATACTATACCACGTTTTGCGTTTGATTTCACTGTAGTAATGGTGCGGTTTGCCCAAGAAGGATTATTCAAAACAGTGAAGAAACAAGGGAAATGGGCAGTTTTTTTAACCGGGGGAAGGGGTTGCTTGGAATTGACCAGGTTAAAGACTATTCAGTCTATGGTTCAAGATGTGGCGGGGGCCATAGCGGCGGCTTTGAGTATTGAGGTGGAAATAGTGGACGATGAGTTAACAATTATTGCCGGTAGCGATCGCTATAAGGATCTTATAGGCCGGCAGGAGGAGTACGGCGATTTGGGGGGAGATTTTCTGTATGCTCGCACCTTGAGGACTGGTAATGCCAATATAATAGAAAATCCGGGCGATGATCCCAAATACGATCCTTCCTCACTGGCCGGTACTACCGAAGAACTGGCTGAAATTTGCAGCCCGATAATGCTCAACGATCAGGCGGTAGGAGCAATAGGCCTGCAGGCAATTACCCCGGGGCAAAGGGAACATCTATTAGCCAACAAACATGCAGTTCTTTCATTTTTAAAGCATATGTCACATTTGTTGGCAGTTAAACTGTCGGAGCAAGAAACTGTGGAACGGCTTAAGCAAGTTTCCATGAAATTGTCTACAATTTTAGAGACCATTCATGAGGCCGCGCTGGCTATTGATTCTGAGGGGGCGGTTACTCATTGTAATTCTACAGCGGCTAAACTTCTAAATACCACTCCTGAAAAAATTATCGGCTATCCATTAGAGTCGGTGTGGCCCGGAGCGGAGGCGTTAGAGGTGTTAAAAACCGGGAAGGAGTATACTGAAAGAGAAGAGGTTTACCATACCAAGCGCCGCCGGCTGCATTTTATTGTATCTGTACGCCCCATCCCGGGAGAATACGGCCACAGCAGTGGTGCGGTAATTTCATTTAGAGATATTATTCAGGCCAGGCGCCTAATTTACCATTTAAGCGAAGATAAATTACGCTATACTTTTGATGATATTATCGGGCGCAGCCAACCCCTTATACAGGTAAAAAAGCAGGCCCTGAGGGTAGCCGGCGGCAACTCTACCGTATTGATTACCGGTGAAAGCGGAACCGGGAAAGAGGTTTTTGCCAGAGCTATTCACAGCGCCAGTCCCCGCGAAAGCGGCCCTTTTGTTAGTGTAAACTGCGGAGCCATACCGGAAACTCTTCTGGAAAGCGAGCTGTTTGGTTATGAAGGGGGGGCTTTCACCGGAGCCAAGAGGGAAGGGAAAGTCGGGAAATTTGAAGTGGCCGATGGAGGGACCATATTTTTGGATGAAATCGGAGATATGCCCCTGCACCTTCAGGTAAAGCTGCTCCATGTGCTTCAGGATCGGGTAGTAGAACGAATAGGAGGCAATAAAAAAACTCCGGTGGATGTGAGAATTTTGGCCGCCTCTAACCAGGATTTGGAGGGGATGATGCACGAGGGGAAATTCCGCAAGGATCTTTATTTTAGGTTAAGCGTAATTCCACTGCATATCCCGGCGCTTCGCGAGCGTCTTGAAGATGTGCCCCTGCTTGTGGATTATTGCCTGGATAAGTACAGCCGGATGATCGGTAAAAAAATTAAGCAGATAAGCCCTGAGGTTATGGAATATCTATTTCAATATTACTGGTTTGGCAATGTTCGGGAGCTGGAAAACGCGGTAGAGTATTCAGTAAATATGGCTGTTGGCGATACGATTACCGTTCAAAATCTTCCTCCCCGGATAAGAAAATTTGCCGAGGAAAAATCAAAGGCAACCGATCAGGACTTAAAGATCAAAATGAAAAATTACGAGCGAAAGATAATTAATGACTGCTTAGACCGGCATGGAACCTCTTATCAGGCCAAGATAAATATCGCCCGGGAACTGAATATCAGCAGGGCGACTCTTTACCGCAAATTGGAGAAGCACAATCTTCTCAAAAACGAGAACAACAACCAGAGCAGCTAGTGCACTGTCAACTAAATATGATCTGTTTCAAATTCCCCCCGGCCTTTCTTTTTAAAGGGAAGCCTGGAAAAAAGCCAAGTCCCACTTTTTTTAAGGGGGAGCTTGGATTAAGAACAAGAAATTTTCCTTTTTTTAAAAGGGGGATTTAGGAAGATTATAATAGGGTGGATCTATGCTTGCAGATCCGTTCTCAACCTTATTATAATATTATTTTTCCCCCAGGTTAAAGGCATCGTGAACTATCCGCACGGCCAGTTCCCCGTACTTGGCATCGATTACACAGGAAACCCGGATTTCGGAGGTGCTGATCATATGGATATTTATATTTTCTTCAGCCAGTGCTTTAAACATCCGGGCAGCTACTCCGGGATGGTTTTTCATGCCGATTCCTACCGCCGATATTTTGGCTATAGAGCTGTTGGTTCGGACCTTGATCGCGTTTATTTCCCGGGCTACTTTTTCCACCTGCTGTTTGGCCTCCGCCAGATCTGTTTTGGGTACGGTAAAAGTAAAATCTGTAAACCCATCGCTGCTAGCGTTTTGAATGATCATATCGACATTAATAGCCGCCTCAGCCAGCGGTGCAAGGATCCGGTAGGCGATCCCCGGTTGATCGGGGACCCGGATTATTGATAACTTGGCCTCGCTTAGATCCAGGGTAACCCCGGACACCACCGCGTTTTCCATATATTCTGTCTCCTCCTTTGTAACCCAGGTGCATTTATCTCCATTGAATGAAGATTTTATCAGCAGGGGTACACTGTACTTTCTGGCCAGTTCAACTGAGCGGATCTGTAGCACCTTGGCTCCAAGGCCGGTTAATTCCAGCATTTCATCATAGGTTACCCGGTCCATATGGCTGGCGTTGGGGCAAAGGTGTGGGTCGGCGGTATACACACCATCTACATCTGTATAAATTTCACAGATCGATGCATTCAAAGAAGCCGCCAGCGCTACTGCAGTGGTGTCGGAACCTCCCCGTCCCAAAGTAGTAATGTCACCCCTGGAATTCACACCCTGGAAGCCGGCAATAATGGCTATTTTGCCCTGATTTAAGGCATCAATTACCTTGCCGGCCGGAAGATCCATAATCCTGGCCTTGGTATGATGTTCATCGGTAATTAAAGGCAGCTGCAATCCCAAAAAGGATTGGGCCGGGCAGCCCAAGCCTTCTATGGCAATAGCCAGCAGGGCGGCACTGGTTTGTTCTCCGGTGGCTAGCAGAGCGTCCAGTTCTCTTATTGCCGGTGAGCAGGAAAGCTGCCCGGCCAGTGTCAACAATCGATCGGTTTCTCCGACCATTGCTGAAACCACTACTGTTATTTTATAACCCTGCCTGCTGGTATCAACTATGCTCCGGGCCACCTTTTGGATATGTTCCAGGCTAGCCAAGGAGCTGCCGCCGTATTTTTGAACTAGTATTGTCATCTTTGCCACCGCCTTATTACCGGGGAATCCTGAATTAATGTCATTTTCTCATATCTTTAGATTGGTGACAACTAAAATATGCTGGTTTGTGCGGGGTGGTGCAGTTTGCCCGGTTGGTCCCAACTCCGCAAGGGGTGTTTGCTTCGCAGAATTAGGGCATTTTAATTGACAGCGGTTTGGTTAAATGATACTTTATTACTGTTATAAATTTGATCTTAAATAGAAGTTTGTATGGAGAGAAACAGTATGTTCAAACTCAAGCTGGGGCTTCCGGCGGGAAGCCTGCAAGAAACAACCCTAGATCTATTTAGAAAAGCAGGCTATAATATCAGTATTGGCGAGCGCTCTTATTACCCCGATATTGATGATGAAGAGATTGAATGCGTGCTCATGCGCGCTCAGGAAATCCCCAAATACGTGGAGGCCGGGGTGCTGGATGTAGGATTAACCGGGAAGGACTGGATCTGCGAAACCGGGGTAGATGTGCAAGAGATAAGCGAGTTGGTTTATTCCAAAAGAGGTCTTAGACCGGTGCGGCTGGTCCTGGCGGTTCACCGGGATTCTCCCATTAACCGGGCGGAAGAGTTGCAGGGCCAGAGGGTGGCTACCGAGCTGGTGGAAACTACCCGGCGTTATCTGGAACAAAAAGGCGTATCTGCTGTGGTAACTTTTTCATGGGGAGCTACCGAGGTAAAGCCTCCTCGGCTGGCGGATGCCATTGCCGAGTTAACTGAAACCGGCCGTTCCCTGGAGGCAAACCATTTACGGATAATTGAGACCATTATGATCTCCACCCCCCGGATCATTATGAATAAGAATAGCTGGTGCGATCCTTGGAAGAACAAAAAAGTTGAGCGGATGATTACCTTGCTCAAAGGGGCACTGCTGGCCGAGCAGAAAGTGGGCCTTAAAATGAATATTCATGCCGATCATCTTCCTGAAATTCTCAAGCTGCTTCCGGCCATGCGCAAACCAACGGTTTCCCACTTATGTGAGGAAAACTGGGTGGCGGTGGACACCATTATTGATGAAAAACTTGTGCGGGACCTGGTTTGTCGGCTTAAAGAAGCCGGGGCGGAAGGGATTATCGAATATCCCTTAAACAAAATAATACCTTAAAAATGGGACTGTTCGAAAACCGGATCATATTTTTATTTACAATAACAACTTGGAGTGATAAACGTGGATTCAAAACCTTGCCGGGAATTTAAATTAAACCCGTATTACTTGATTGCAATAATACTGGTAATTGTAATTATCGGAGCGGCAACCCTGGTGATATATTACAGCCATCGAGGGGAAGTGGTGGCTACCGCCAACGGTGAAAAGATATATAAAGACGATCTTTATGATGCCATGCTTTCCGCCGGGGGCCGGGATACGCTAAACCAGCTGATCAGCAAGGTGCTGATTATTCAGGAGGCCCGGCGCCAGGGAATTGAGATAAGCGATGAAGAGGCCGAACAGGAGCTGAATGGCTTTAAAGATGAGTTGGGGGCCTATTTTGATCAGTTTCTGGAACAAAGCAACCTGACCAAAGAGCAGCTCAAAGAAGAACTTAAAGTTAATCTGTATGCCAAAAAAATGGCCATGGAACAGATCGAGATTTCTGATAAGGACCTGGAAACCTATTTTGAGGAAAACAAGGAGAAGTTTGACATCCCTGAACAGGTGGAAGCTCGCCACATCCTGGTTGAAACCCGGGAAGAAGCGGAAGATATTTTATCTAAACTTCAGGCAGGGGGAGATTTTGCCGCCCTGGCCAAGGAGCACTCTCTGGATAACAATAATAAGGATACGGGAGGCAACCTGGGGCTTTTCCCCAAGGGAATAATGGAATCCGCTTTTGAGGAGGCTGCTTTTACCCTGCCTAAAGGCGGTGTCAGCCAACCGGTGGAAACCAGGCATGGCTTTCATGTGATCGAAGTTCTGGATCACCAGCCGGCGAGAGAAGTAACCTTTGAGGAGGTAAAAGAAGAGGTTGAGCAACAGAAGATGGATCAGCTGATCCCTTCCCAGGTGCAAACTATTCTTACCTCTCTATGGGATGAGGCCAATATTGAATACCGGTAGATCGGTTGCCGGTAAGCAGGTGATTTGATTGGGCGATTACCTTCCCATGATCATAGAATGTATTGTGGAGGCTGTATCTCCGGACAAGATAATTTTGTTTGGCTCTCGTCTTTGGGGAGAAGAAGGGCCGGATGTGGATTACGATATCCTGGTAATCAAACAGGGGGACATTAGCCGCCGGGTGCTGGCTCATAAAATCTATTTGTCTTTGGCCGATATCCCGGCGGCGGTGGATATATTGGTGGCCACTCCGGAAAAGATCGAACAGGATCGCCATAAACAGGGGTTTGTACTGGCTGAGGCTATCAAGGGGAGAGTCGTCTATGAGCGATGAGGTATGCCAGGTGTGGTTGAAAAGGGCTTTAAGCAATCTTTCCAGAGCGGAGCTTGGGCGGCAGAAAGAAGATATCATGTACGAGGATCTCTGTTTTGATGCTCAACAGGCGGTGGAAAAGACTCTTAAGGGGTTAATGGCCTATCTGAAAATTAGAATTCCCCGGACTCATTCTATCGGTTATCTTTTGAAAACAATTGACCAATCCAAAAAGACGAAGATACCCGAAAGCCTAAAAAAAGCTGCGGTACTCACCGATTACGCGGTTACCACCCGCTATCCCGGCGATTGGGAGCCGCTGTGCAACCAGGATTATAAGCAGGCGATTAAACTGGCCCGGCAGGTTTACGGGTGGGCTTGTTCCATTATAAACCGGGAAGGCCCTTAAATTATGTAGGGCAGACGACTCTGTCTACCCTATCAACGGTCGTTTCCCAATTTCCCCTCCCCTGGCAGGGGAGGGTGAGGTGAAAGGGAGCGACCACACAGATTCAAAAGCCCTGTATAACTGTACAATAGTGGGTTTAGTTGCTTGTTTTATTTCCAGGGGAGCGGAAGGAAAACGGGCGACAGGCATAAGCGATAAAAACAATTTTGGGAGATGCCCGTCCCGGCTATTTTTAGCGGTTTAGGGCCAGCTTGACCGCTTCCTGGTGGGCTTCAATTTCAAACTCATCATTTAAAAGAGCCGGCTGAAATTCCCGGCGGCGAAAGGCCAGGGCTTTTGCCAGCAGATAATCGGTTAGCCAGGGGTTTTTGGGCAGTAGTGGGCCGTGCAGGTAGGAGCCAATTATATTTTTATAAACCGCTCCTTCAGTCCGGTCGTGCCCGTTGTTACCATAACCTCTAATTATTTTCCCCAGTGGTTTAACTGCAGGTCCCAGGAAAGTGAGCCCGGCATGGTTTTCGAACCCGGCTAATTTCCGGGATGGATCCCACAAAGGGCAGGAAATTGCTGCGTTACCCGTAAACCTGTGGGGCGAATATTCGGTGTGCATCTCGAGGATACCAAGCCCGGGCAAATTTTTTTCCGGACCTGCGGGGTAGTGCCGCCCCAGTATCTGGTAAGCGCCACTTATGGCCAGTACTACCAGGCCCAGCGCAATTGCCGATGTAAGCCCTGTTAGCTGTTCACCCAGGCTAGTTACAACTATCTCTTGTTCAGATTTCTGAAGTCCGCCCATCATCAGGATATCAATTAGGTTAAAGTCAATTGGTTTTCCCCGTTGGATCTGGATCAGGGAGGGGGTTAACCCGTGCCAGCGGGCCCGGTGGTACAGGGCCAGTGCGTTCCCGCGGTCTCCAAAAAGATCCATATGTTCCGGGTAAAGGTGGCAGATGTTAATATTAATTTCGGACATTTTAGTTACTCCTTAAAACCTGAGGTCTAAACTGGCGCAAAGCCCGGTTAAGCTCGGCCAGGGCGGTATAATTGGACAAAATATATACACTTTTGCCGGGGGGGGTGGCCTGCAGGGTGGATTTAAGGGCCGCTTCCAGATTTTTTTCCACCCTAATCCGGCGGTGATCCAGGCCGGCATATTTTAAACGCACCGCCATATCCCAGGCTCTGGTTCCCGATACGGTTACCGTGTAAAAGTGCTCCCGGTAATTTGCCAGACGCTCAAATTCCGCGTTCCAGATCCAGGAGACATCGATACCATCAGCCAGGCGATCATTTATAGCGATCAGCAGGGAAGCCTTTTCCCCTTCATGCTCCTGTTTATCATTTTTTGTCTTCCAAATCGCCTGGCCGGTTTTCCATCCCCGCCTAAACAGGAGATGGGTTAAGGCCTGGTCGGCCCCCACCGCATTTTTAATCAGAGCGACCATCAAGGTTTTTCTGTCGCCCCCCAGAGTTATCCGCTGCAGGCGCCCGTTGACCCGGGGGAAGCTGGATAAAGCACGTTTAATAGTATTTGTCGGCAGGCCCAGGGCCAGGGCTGCGGTTACGCCTGCCAATACATTATAAGCATTATAACCTCCCGGTAGGGGGCTCTGTATTTCCTCCTGCCGGCCTTTCAAGGCCAGTTTTAAAACTGCTGCCCCCGTTGAGGTTTCTCTGTAGTCCAGCAGCGCCACCTGCGGTTGGGGGCGTTCAAATCCACAACCCGGGCAGCGGTAGTGGCCCAGGTGAGCCAAAAAAACTTGTCGGTAAAGAAGCATTTGCCGGCATCGGGGGCAGGTATGTCCTTGGATTTGTCGTTCGGAGAGCTGCTGTTTTTTTTCAAGGGGGACCTCCAGGCCAAAATACCATGTACGGTCTTGGAAATTTTCCAGGGAGGCCAGAAGGGGATCATCGGCATTTAGGATCCGAAGGCTGTGAGCGGGCATATCTCTCAGCCCCCGGTCGATGTTTTGGCGGACAACCTCCACCTCGCCGAACCGGTCCAGCTGATCCGGGAAAATGTTGGTAATTACTGCTTCTATCGGCTGCAGTGGTCCGACCAACCTTGGGAAAAAACCTTCATCTATTTCCAGCACCCCATATTTGTAGTGAAGTTTTCCATTCCAGTTGGAGGCGCCGATTAGCGAGGTAGCTATCCCCCAAGATAGATTGGAGCCGGTGGTGTTGGAAACGGTGGGATAACCGGCAGTTTTTAAAATATGGGACAGCAGGGCAGTGGTAGTGGTTTTGCCGTTGGTGCCGGTAACAACTAGGTTGCCTTTTGTGATTTGTCGGGATAAGCTGGAAAGGATTTCCGGGGTCAGCTTAAGGGATAATCTTCCCGGAAGGGTTGTCCCTCCCCGCCCAGTCAGGCGGGTGGCGGAAATTAACAGTTTGCCCAGCCAGATTCCCAAATAGCCGTTTAAGCCCAGCCTTTTGTGGCTACTTTTTCCCAATTCCTAAGCTCCTTTACCTGGCCTCAGTCCTTTTTTAATCGGTTTCTCCTCGCTATTTCCCTTTTTAAAGGAGGGGTAGGTGGAATTTATCACTCCCCTCTCGTGGGAGAGGGGAAGTTGCTTTAACCATTTTCCTCCCGGCCATTGGCCTCTGTTTTCTTCTCCCTGTCAATCTTCTGTTGGCAAATTACATGGCGGGGGTACGGCCAGGAGATGCCCTCTCGGTGCAAACGATTTTTAACCGCGCGGCGAATTTCCCGCTCTACCAGCCAGTGTTGCAGGGGTTCGGTTCGGGTCTGGATACGAATTACCGCTTGCGATTGGTTAAGTTCTACCACTCCCAGCACCTCGGGGCCCTCCGTTATTTCTGGAAATTTCTTGGCCAGTTCCGTCAAAACTTCCTGGATAACGGTGATTACCCGATCCAGATCCTCCTCATAGGGGACCCCCACATCTACCCAGGACCGGCTGTCCCCCCGGGCATGGTTGGTTACATTGTCGATGTTGCCATTGGGGATAATATGCAAATCACCATTAAAATCCCTGAGCCTGGTAACCCTAAGGCCCAGTTCTTCCACTATTCCGCTAAAAGAGCCCACGGTGATGTAGTCTCCCACCGAGTACTGGTCCTCCAGGAGCAGGAAAAAGCCGGTAATTAAATCCTTTACCAGCCGCTGGGCACCAAAACCAATTGCCAAACCGGCTACCCCGGCTGTAGCCAGGATGGGAGTGAGCTTAATGTTAAACTGGTCCAGTATTAACAGGGAGGTTATAAAAAAAACGAGATAACGCCAGATCTGTTTTAGTAAAGGAGTCAGAGTTTGAGCCTTATGTAACCGGCCTTTTTCAGTGGCTATTTTCTCTGAACAACGTTTGATGAAGCGGTGCCCGATGGCAAGCAACAGCCAGGCAATAATAATAATCGTGATGATCCTTATTGCCGTCCATCCGTACACGGAAAAAAGGTTGGTCCAATCAACGTGGGTTAAATCATTCCAGAGTTTTACCATAGATTTTTCCTAAAAGTACCGATTTCCACAAGAAATAAATTTACAATAAAGCTTAGTTGTTATCAGCAACGCAAATTTACCCGGCGGTTCAAATTATCTCCTTATCCTGTAGGGGTGGACGACCCGGTCCACCCGTTGCATATGCCAAAAAACCTGTTTCGGTCAAACAGAGTCGTCTGCCACTACA
>CAYXBB010000041.1:0-13526 GCA_964463285.1 uncultured Syntrophomonadaceae bacterium
ACCTGCGACCTCTTGACCCCCAGTCAAGCGCGCTACCAAGCTGCGCCACGCCCCGGCGACAATTATATTATAAATGATCGGATGAAGAGTTGGCAAGGGGTAGGGAGTGAATTAGATTACTGCCGGTGATCTTTTCACCCTGCAAAGGAGCCGAGAACAAACCGGAAATTATAATTTTGCGATTGCCGGAAATGAGCCTTTACAGTATAATTTCAGTACACACCAGCGGCGATAAAATGATGTTGCTGGTGTATCCATGTATAATAATTACAGGCAGGCTGTATGGTATATTATTACCTTTAAAGAAATAGCTATCTACCGATCGACCGACATGGGGAGGGCTAATAGGGTTGTATATAATTATTGTTGGGGGAGGCGGGGTTGGCTACGAGCTGGCCCGGAACCTTTCCGAAAACAACCAGGATGTAGTAGTTGTTGAAAAAAACAGTGATCAGGCACGCCGACTTGATGAAAGCCTGGATATAATGGTGGTGGAAGGGAACGGAGCCAGCGTGGCTATACTGGAAAAAGCCGGGATAAAAGATGCAGATATGCTGATTGCGGTAACCGAGATAGATGAGATCAATATCATCTCCTGTATGCTGGCCAAGCGTTTTGGAGTATCAATTACCGTAGGGAGGGTTCGAGACGCCGATTATTTGTATGATTCATCCATCCTCTCCCAGGAACAGATCGGCATCGACATTGTAATAAATCCGGAGCGGGCCGCGGCCTTTGAAATTTCAAAAATGCTACACTTTCCCGAGGCCAGCGATATTGAATATTTTTATCAGGGCAAGGTAATGATGCTGGGGCTTACTGTGGGCGAAGAAACCGGTATTACCGGAAAACCGCTCTCTGGGCTTTCTCTTCCTCCCGGCTGTATAGTAGTGGGTATCAACGATCCCCGGAATGGGTTTATTATTCCAGCGGGTAAAGACATTATTTTGCCGGGAGACAAAATTTATATTGCCGGCAGCACCGAGGTTCTTAAAGATATAAGCTGGTTGTTGCATCATGAAAAAACCCGTATCCGGCGGGTGGCCATCCTGGGAGGGGGGATGATCGGCTTTCAGTTGGCCCATATGCTGGAAACCAGCCGGAGCCCATTTTCTACGGTGTTGCTGGAAAAAGATCCGGATCGTTGTCAGGAGCTAAGCCAGGAGCTTTCGCACACCCTGGTCCTGAAGGGGGATGTTACCGATCTGGCAAGTTTTGAGGAAGAGGAAATTCAAAAAGCGGATGCAGTAGTGGCTGTTACCGGCAGCGACCGCACCAATATGCTGATCGCCGCTTTGTCCCGACAGCGGGGAATCAAAAAAATAATCACCGAGGTTAAAGATCCCCAATATACACCGGTGTTTCATATTTTGGGCATAGATTCGGTGGTTAACCCCCGCCTGGTTGCCGCCTCGCGAATTCTAAGCCTCACCAAAAGGGAAGACGTTATCTCCTTGTCGATTTTAGAGGACGAGCGGGCGGAAGTTGTGGAACTTATACTTCCGGAATCATCCCGGGTTATCGGACGTAAACTATCCGAAGCCGGCTTACCCCGGGGTTTACTTATAGGTTCTCTTGTGCGGGCAGGCAAGGTAATAATTCCCCATGGTGATACTCGTTTGCAACCGGAAGACCACCTGGTAATATTTATGCTGCCTGAGATCAGCCAATCGTTGGACCGATATTTCAGCGGCCGGAATAATAAGATCCGCCCGAACAACCATCTGCGGGGACCGGAAGCCTAATGAAAAAATTTCTTTGCGATGTAAAGAAAAAAACTATGAGCCGCCTGCGGATATGTTACCTGCTGGGTATTTTATTGCTTTGGTTATCAGCGGCCATGCTAATTACTGTTATCTGGCCTTTACTGGATGGGGGAGATGATCTCCTCTCTTTTTTGTACTCGGTATTATTAACCGCAGCGGTCGGAATAGTTTTGTACCGACTTTTTCTACCTTACCGTCCAGAACAGCTTTCCCTGATGGAAAGTTTTTCGCTGGTTGCCCTGACCTGGTTTGTAGCGGGGCTGTGCGGGGCACTGCCCTTTTATTTTTATGGACTGTTTGAGGGCAGTTACCTGCGCGCCTTTTTTGAGGCAGTTTCGGGGTTCACCACCACCGGAGCCACTATGATCGGCAATATGGAATCTATTCCCCGGGGACTATTGTTTTGGCGTTGTTTTACCCAGTGGTTGGGGGGGATGGGGATTATTGTATTATCCGTAGCGATATTTCCCCGTCTTGGTTTTCGAAACCCGGCTATCTTTAGGGCGGAGGTTCCGGGACCCATTAGCGAACGTCTGGTTCCGCGGGTGGTAGAAACTGCCCGCCGACTATGGCTAATTTATCTTGCGCTAACCGCTCTGCAAATTTTGTTGCTGGTTATAAGCGGGGTGGATTTTTTTAACTCCCTGGCCCATACCCTGGCCACCATGCCTACCGGCGGATTTTCCACTTTTAATACCAGCGTGGGTTTTCTTCATAATCCGGCCGCTGAAATAATTATTACCGTGTTTATGTTTCTTGCCGGGGCAAATTTTATATTGTATTACCGGTTGCTTAAAAAAGATTTTGGCAGTGTTGTAAAGAATGAAGAGTTCCGTTTTTACTTTCTAACTACCGCTGCCGCCATCGCATTGATCAGTATAAATATTTACCCTCGGTTTGCCGGAAATATTTTGGAAGCTCTTCGTTTGGGAGCATTTCAAGTTGTATCCATCGTCACTACTACCGGGTTTGCTACTGCCAACTTTGATGCCTGGCCATATTTTTCCCGGGCACTTCTATTTTTTTTGATGTTTCTGGGAGGGTGTGGAGGGTCCACCGCCGGGGCCATAAAACAGGTGCGATTGCTGATTCTTATTAAATATGCTTACCGGGAACTTTGCCGGTTGGTACACCCCTCTGCGGTCAGTTCCATTAAATTGGGAGGGCAACCACTTTCTGAGGATATGATGCGGGGCGTAGCCGGATTCAGCTTCCTGTACGTTATTCTTTTTGCTCTTTCTACCCTGGCCTTAACCGGTATGGGCCTGGATTTTATAACCTCCAGTTCGGCAACGGCTTCATGCCTGGGCAATGTAGGCCCCGGCTTGGGGCAGGTGGGGCCGATGTTTACTTACCAGGTAATTCCACCGGCCGGCGTGATCTTGCTTAGCCTATTGATGATTCTGGGGCGATTGGAAATTTATACGGTGCTGGTGCTGCTGCTTCCGGTGACCAAACTGTTTATGCGGAGAGCCTAGAATTGTTGATGACCGGGCAAGCGCAAATATGAACTTGTGCAGCTAGATCCCGGGCATTTCAGGTCAGCTCCAGTTTCATTAGCCGGTTACCTGTTCTTAAACTGCAAGCCGGCCTGCATTAAAAAAATTATTATGGTTGACGTCTTTGGCAAAGGTATGATAGACTGAGGTGCCAAGTTAAATATTGCAGCTCTTCGAGTTGGTTGACCTACGCCTTTTGGTAAGGGAACCAACCGGTGGGTAATATACCCTAAGGGTTTCATTGGAAACGGTGAAGCCTCCCGCTTCAGGAAAGGAGAGAAATGTTTTGATAGTTATGCGTCTCTCCAGTGGAGACGCATTATTTTTTTTCTTGAACTAACCGGGTGTGCCGTCCAATGGAAGTACCCTGCATCCTGGTGAAATTATGATTTAAAAATTCCATAAGTATCCCCTCACTCCAACACCCCTGCGTGCTTCCTATAATGAGAACCCCTTACCAACTGGAAGCAACAGGGGTGATTTTTAAAAGCCGGGGGATTATTTTGTTTTTAGAAGACAGACCTTTATCTTCTTGTATAAGAGAGAGGAAAAAGGCGCCTGATCGAAACTTGAAAGAGGAATTAATAGAAGGTGTGTAGAAATTATTACAATGTTAGGAATTGTATCAACTGAGGAGGCGATTACGTTTAATGATTGATTCATCCCTGCTAAATAAAACCAGGCAGATTAATAATATTGTTCAGAATCCCACCGCGCAAAGCATAAGTTTTCCAGAGATAGCCAAAGGGTTAACCGAGGTAATTCAATCCAACATCTATATTGTCAATCAGACCGGGCGCATTTTAGGCTATTCCTTTTTAGCAGATTTTGAATGCGACCTGATGGTGAACAATGTTTTAAAACGGGGCTGTTTCCCTTCCGACTACAACCGTTTTCTGCAAAGGAAACGAAACTCCCAGGTTAACCTTTACCAGATCAAAAATGAATGTATATTTGTAGAATCTGAAAGCTGCCTGTTTGCAAATAAAATTATTACGGTAACCCCGATTATTGGCGGGGGAAAACGTTTGGGTACACTAATTTTAGCCAGGTTTAACAACCTTTTTGATGCCGACGATCTTATTCTGGCGGAAACCGGTGCCACCATGGTGGGCATGGCGATATACTGGGAGGAGATTGAGGACTATGAAAAAACGATTCGAGAAAAAGAAGTTGCCAGGCTGGCCATTGATACCCTTTCCTATTCGGAATTGGAGGCAATACATAAGATTTATGAAGAACTAAAAGGGGTGGAAGGGATATTAATAACCAGTAAAATTGCAGACCGCTTGGGGATTACCAGATCGGTGATTGTCAATGCCTTAGGCAAGTTAATCAGCGCCGGAGTAGTTGAATCTCGCTCTCTGGGCATGAAGGGCACCTATATAAACACTTTAAACCCACACCTGCTGGACTGTCTGGGCATGAAGGCCTGCCCCCTGGAATGAATTTTTTCTAAAGCCCCAATATCTGTTTGATTAACCCCCAACCTGCTCTATTTAATTGAGGTGTACCAGAGCAACTTCTATACAACCCTGAGGTGTCTAGTTACCGGTGTCGCCACCAATGGTTATCTTCACATCCAGTGCAGTTACCCCTCTGACATGAACTCGAACGGGGTTAATATCCATCTCCACGATGTTGTCGAAATCCAGAGATAAACGCGCCACCCTGGCGATAGTCTCCATCAGCGCTTCCATATCTCCGGGCTTATTCCCGCGGAATCCCTTTAACAAAGTGCCGGCCTTGGTTTCGGAAATCATCTCTTCGATTACTTTTCGGGTGGTAAGAGATGAGGCCAATCTAAACGAAACATCTTCAAACAGGTTCACATAAATACCGCCCAATCCAAAGACAATCAACGGGCCGAACTGTACATCCCGGGTCAGGCCGATAATAAGCTCGATTCCTTCAGCGGCCATATTCGAGACCTCAATCCCGTATATGGAAGCCTCGGGAAGGTGGCTTTTCACCTCTTCCATTACCCCGGCATATGCGGTTTCCACCTGAGCGCGGTTTTCAAGATTGATTTTTACCCCGCCCACGTCGGATTTATGGAGAATCTCAGGGGAAGAGATTTTTAATACCACCGGGTAGCCCATTTCGTCACTGATCTCACCGGCCTCCTCTGCGGAAGTAGCCAGGTGAACCCGGGTAGAGGGGATCCCGTAAGCGTTCAAAACCCGGGCGGCTTCATGGCCCAACAGTGCGGTCCGGTTGTCTTTCAAGGCTCTGGCCAGAATAGATTTAACCTGGGACGAATCTATGTCATCCAGTTTATATTCCGGTTCCTGCCGGATAGAGCTTTTTATTCCGGAATAGTAGATCATGCCTTCCAGGGTTCGCACGGAAGGTTCAGGGAAAGTAAAAGTTGGTATGGCGGCCCGGGTTAAAATATCGCGGCCTTTTTTAAGTGTACCCCCTCCCATATACACTGCAAATACCGGTTTGGTTGGAAATTGCCTGCTGGTATCAATAATTGCCCAGGCAGTTTCTTCCGGTTCAGCTACGGCGGTGGGAGTAAGTAAAACCAGGGCGCTGTCAGTGTTTTTATCAGCCAGCACTTTTTCCAGGGCGTAGCGATAGCGGGTGTGCTTGGCATCACCAAGAATATCTACCGGGTTGTGTATGTTGGATTCGGCGGGCAGATGCTCCCGGAAAGCGGCGATGGTATCCTGTTCAAAGCGGGCCATCGCCAAGCCCCGTTCCTCAATGGCATCAGTTGCTACAATCGCCGGCCCGCCGGCATTAGTGACAATAGCCACCCGGTTGCCCCCGGGTAAGGGCTGGGTGGCAAAGGCTTTTGCTAAATCAAAAAGCTCGTCCATATTTTCCACCCGGATTGCTCCGCATTGATGAAAGGCAGTGTCATATGCCCGGTTGCTTCCGGCAAGCGCGCCGGTATGCGAGCTGGCGGCCTGTGCGCCGGCTGCGCTAATTCCGGATTTTAAAACAATTATTGGCTTTTTCTTGCTGGCCTCGCTGCAAACCCGAATAAATCTGTCACCATCGGCCACATCTTCAATGTACACCAGGATGGTATTGGTATTGGGATCTTCAGTACAGGATTCAATAAAATCTATTTCATCCAGGTCGGCTTTATTTCCCAGGCTGATAAATCTGGAAAAACCTAAATCCGAGTAAGTGCTCCAATCGATAATGGATACCAGCATGGCTCCGCTTTGAGAGATAAAAGAGATGTTTCCTTTTTTGGGGAAACCCTTGGAAAAAGAGGCATTAACCGGGGTATGAGTGTCAATAATTCCTACACAATTGGGCCCCAGCATACGCATATGATACCGACGGCAAAGATCAATCAACTCTTCTTCTTTGCGGGCGCCTTCGCCGCCCACCTCTTTAAATCCGGCAGTAATCACAATTATACCTTTTACTCCGGCTTCACCGCAGGATTTGGCCACTTTAAGGGTGTGCTTTTCAGGTACTGAGACTATGGCCAAATCGATCGAAGAGCCAATCTCACCTATATCCTGATAACACTTCAGACCCAGGATTTCTTCTTCTCGCGGGTTAATCGGATAAATTTTGCCCTTAAAACCACAGGCAATCAGGTTGTGGAGTATAGAAAATCCCACTTTTTCTGAAGACCTGGAGGCTCCAACTACAGCTATATGTTCGGGATTAAAAAAACAGTTCAAGTTGCCCATCTTACACTCCTTGTATGATTAGTGTTGCTGTTAGCAGACCGAATTATTTAATCAGGCGTACAATAGATTAGCGCTGCCGTGTGCAATTGTGTTGCCAATTATGCTAGTTTTTAATATTTACCTGCTTGACAATAGGATACCGATTGCACCCAGACAGTGCAAATCCCCCTTTTCCGTGGGCAATAGCCCGAAAAAGAGGGGATTATGGTAAATTTGATGCGTTACTTCTTAACGTATATATACTAACAAACCTAGTGATATCTTGCAACAGCTAACTTACACTGCCAGGGTTGGACATTGACTTTTACAGCAAGTCTGTTAAAATCGTATGAGTCTTTTTAAAAAAATAATAAGGAGGTATTGGAATGAGCGCTTTGGGCCGTCATATTTTGGCTGAGTTCTACGGCTGTCCACCGGAAAAATTAAATAACACCGACTTAATAAAGCAAGACATGGTGGCGGCTGCCCTGGAAGCGGGGGCGGAGGTAATGGAGACGGTATTTCACCGATTTAGCCCCCAGGGAGTCAGCGGCGTAGTAGTGATTTCCGAATCCCACCTGGCTGTTCACACCTGGCCGGAATTCGGATATGCCGCGGTAGATGTTTTTACATGTGGTCAAACTGTTGATCCATGGATATCGTGCGATTATCTTAAACAGAAGTTTTCTGCTAAAAATATGACTGCCCGGGAAATCAAACGAGGAATATTTGATGAAGAACTTTCACATAAAACCGCGTAAACCGCACAAGCGCTTTCAGCAATTGTTTCTCATTAATGGGCAATAATAGAATATTAAACATAACATAATATTAAACATATTTTAGGGTTTTACAGGGGGATTGACCGGTGATAATCAAAGAGCGAACATTTGTAATGATTAAACCCGATGCAGTACAGAGGATGCAGGCAGGTGAAATTATCGGGCGGCTGGAGAAAAAAGGCTTAAAACTGGTAGCCCTTAAGATGATGCAGGTGTCTCCCGGGCAGGCTGCCCGTCATTATGCTGAGCACCGGGAAAAAGGTTTTTACGAAAGTCTGATTTCCTTTATTACTTCCGGCCCGGTGGTAGCCATGGTGTGGGAAGGCGATCAGGCGATAGCGGTAGTGCGCAAACTGGTGGGCGAAACCAATCCACAAAATGCAGCTCCCGGGTCTATCAGGGGCGATTTGGCCATCTCAACCGGAAATAACGTGGTGCATGCCTCCGATTCACCGGACAGCGCTTCTCGGGAGATAAGCTTATTTTTTCAGGAGCAAGAGATTCACAACTACCGGCTGGAGACAGAGGGTTGGATATATGGCGAATAGCGTATAGTTTATACATAGCCTATTACCGGTGAGCAAATCTTAAAGCGGGGGAAGAACCCGCTTTTGTTTTCCCAAGCACGGTATTGTCCAATTATATTATTACATTACAATCTTTATGTTTCCGATTTGTCCTAAATGGTATAAAATATAGTTAATAGGGGGGTTGAGCTATCGGTGAAGCCGGTCACAGCCCAAAGGAGGATTTAAACTGACCTTTGCAAATAATCACCACGGCCACCCGATTTTTAAATGCGGTCTTATACTGTTATTAATTTTAACCATGTGGGCGGTGGTTGCCTGCCCGCTTTCGGCCGGAGGCAAAACAGTAATCACCCTGCCCATGGAGGGGACCATTACTCCCGGCACGCTGGTATTTCTGGAAAGAATAATCCGCAACTCCGAACAGCTGCAAGCCGAACTGCTGGTTATTATAATGGATACTCCCGGTGGGCTGGTTGACGCCACCATCAGCATAAATTCTGCCATTTTAAATGCCCGGATACCGGTGGCCGTGCTGGTAGCTCCTTCCGGAGCTATTGCCGCCTCCGCGGGATCATTTATTCTTCTCAGCTCCGATATTGCCGCCATGGCTCCCGGAACAACTATCGGTGCTGCTCAGCCGATCGCTCTCTCTCCCGAAGGGGTGGAAGAGGCCGGTGATAAAACCACCAAATTCTTATCCGGGCACCTGCGAAATCTGGCCGGCGAAAAGGGAAGGCCTCCGGAGATAGCTGAAAAATTTATTTTAGAAAATCTTACTTTGAGCGCCCGGGAGGCCTATGAAGAAGGGGTTATAGAATATCTGGCAGCCGATCTGCCGGAACTTTTGAAACAACTTCACGGCCAGGAAATTCGCAAACATGACAAAACATTTATGCTGGATACCGCCGACCCGGTAATTGAAGCCGGGAAAATGAATATCAACGAACAGATGCAAAACTGGTTAAGCGATCCCCAGATCTCTTTTTTGCTGCTGATGCTGGGTATCCTCGGCCTATACTTTGGTTTTAGCAACCCGGGAACTATGGTGCCGGAAGTGCTGGGAGGGATACTATTGGTTATGGGTATATACGGAATTGGAATGTTTGAGGCTACCACCACCGGGCTGATACTGTTACTGTTAGGAGTAGGGTTGTTAGTAGCGGAAATTTTTACCCCGGGATTTGGAATACTGGGAATAGGGGGCGGACTAAGCATGCTGGCGGGGGCGTTGCTGCTGCCCCACGAGCCCCTAATGGGGATAAACTGGTACAGCGGTTTTCGCCAAACCGTAATCGTGGTGGTGATAGCGGTAGTTGTTTTTTCCTTGTTGGCAGCGCAAAGGGTGCTTCATTACCGAAAACATCGCTGCACCGAAAGCACATTTTTTACCGCTCCCCACAAAGGTACGGTAGTAAAGGAGTTGGCTCCGGAAGGGATGATCAAAGCGCAAGGGGAAATCTGGATAGCCCGCAGCGAAAATGGTGAGATTATTAAGGAAGGAACAGAGGTGGAGGTGGTGCGGGCGGAAAGCACCCTGCTGTGGGTGCGCCCGGCAAACAAGCCGGAGAAATATGAACAATCACGGGAGGTATAAGCAATGCCCTGGTTATTGCCTGTAATAATAATAATTTTGATTTTGTTGAGCTCTACCATCAAAGTAGTTCGGGAATATGAGCGTCTGGTGGTTTTCCGGTTGGGGCATATTGTGGGAGCCCGGGGCCCGGGCCTGGTAATAATAATTCCCTTCATCGATCGCACCATTAAAATACCGCTGCGAATTGTTACCCTGGATGTGCCTACCCAGGAGGTGATCACCCGAGATAACGTTACCACCAGTGTAAACGCGGTGGTTTACTACCGGGTGCTGGATCCTACCCGGGCGGTAATCAATGTGGAGGAGTACCGCTATGCTACCGCCCAGCTGGCCCAGACCACCTTGCGAAGTGTGGTCGGCCAGGCCGATCTGGATGAACTGCTTTCGGAAAGGGACAAACTGAACATATTAATCCAGCAGATCCTTGACCAGGCCACCGATCCCTGGGGAATAAAGGTTTCTGCGGTGGAGATCAAAGACGTGGTCATTGCCGAAAGCCTGCAAAAAGCTATCTCTCGCCAGGCTACCGCGGAGAGAGAGCGGCGGGCTATTATTGTTCAGGCCGATGGTGAAAAAGAGGCCGCCAAAAAACTGGCGGAGGCGGCTCAGATCTTAAGCGAACAGGATGGAGCACTTTACTTGCGGTTGCTGCGAACCTTGCCGGAAATTGCCAGCCAGCAAGGCTCCCTGATCGCCTTTCCCCTGCCCATGGAACTTCGCCACCTGTTTCCCCCGATGACGGGTAAAGACTAAATTTGTTTTTTTTAGCGCTGGCCCCTGGTCCGCCGGTCTTTAGGGTAACGTACCTTTAGGGCAGCGCATCCTTAAGGGTGCGCTGCTACCTAGGCGGCCGGTACCGAAACACTATGGCGTTTACACCCTTGTAATGTTTGCCGAAAGCAGCTATAATGTTACTGAGAGTTGAACAGGCGAGCGTGGCGGAATGGCAGACGCGCTAGGTTCAGGACCTAGTGTCCGCGAGGGCGTGGAGGTTCAACTCCTCTCGCTCGCACCACTTAAAAACCCTTGCAACGCAGGGGTTTTTTGATGTGTACCCGGCATGGTTGCAGTTAAACGGGGGTAAGCTCCCGGTGCTGTTTTCTGTTATCGAATCGGTATGAATGCCGGAGGTGACTATAATAATGCCGACGATGTTTCTATACCTGGAATTAAATTTCTTTGCCATAGCAATCCTGTTGGTAATTGCCTTAAACATGCGTAGCCAAGACGGCCGCTACTTATTAGATCAGAAGCTTTTTTTGGCGTTGTTATTTGTCTGTGCACTTCTTTTAGCTTTGGATTCATGGATGCGGGTTTTAAATGGTAAGCCGGGCGAGCATATACGGTCGTGGTTTATACTGGCCATTGTGTTTTACAATATTTTGAATCCGATTATCTGTATGATTTGGTACAATTATATCAATTATTATGTTTATGGAGATAAATTGCGTATAGCCAAAATACTGCCCCCCTTATTCCTCCCGATAGTCATTAATACGGTTTTATCCATTGCGAGCATTTTTTCTAATATTTATTTTATCTTTGATGAGAATAATGTTTATGCCCAGGGACGGTTTATCTATATTCTGTTGGGGATATGTCTTTATATGATTATCTACACAGTTATATTTCTGATTAAAAACCGGCAAAAAATTACGCAAAAAGAGTTCTTTTATTTTTCATCTTTTGCAGTTATTCCATCAATAGGCGGGATCATACAAGTCATAGTTTCTGGAATCAATACTATATGGATCGCTGCGACTCTGTCTATTTTGATTATCTTCATCAATATTCAAAAGGGGCAGTTACACACGGATTATTTAACCGGAGTTAATAATCGGAGATACCTTGATAACTTTCTTCATACCATTATAAGAAATAAGGGCTGCAGGCTGATAGCCGGCATCATGATTGATATTGATACCTTTAAGATGATCAATGATGTCTATGGACACAGCCAAGGCGACGAAGCGCTTAAACATACCGCACAATTACTTAGAGATACATTTAGAAAAAACGATTTTATTGCCAGGTATGGTGGAGATGAATTTGTTATTATTATGGGAATCAATGCGCAGTCCGAGCTCACCGAAATGGTGCAGAGGTTAAAGGAAAACGTATCTCAGTTTAATTTAAAGAAGCTGACCCCATACGAAATCAACCTGAGCATTGGATATGATTGCTATGAAAAGGAATCAAAGATATCAACCGATGAATTTTTGAAAAGAATAGATCATCGGATGTATTTAGACAAACAAAAAATACATTCTTTTACGAAATAGCATAAGACCGCAATCAAATATACAAAATCATCATTAATGCCATTTTGGGGCTTTTAGCCCATCAGCAATCCATGGCCTGTCGTTCTTTTAAAATTGCTTCCCCAGCTTGTTTATTTTATGTTACTATAATAATTAAACTATTTACCGGAAAGGTGATTATAGAATGATTATCGGTGTTCCCAAGGAAATTAAAACTGACGAAAATCGAGTAGCCATCATCCCGGGAGCGATAACAGCATTTATCAACAAAGGACACCGGGTGTTGATAGAAAAGGGAGCCGGAAAGGGCAGCGGCATCGAAGACGCTGAATTCTCTCATTTTGGTGCGGAGATTGTTAGCACGGCAAGTGAGCTCTATGAAAGAGCGGAGATGATATACAAGGTTAAAGAACCCCAGCTGGTGGAATATGATCTGCTGCGGGAGGGACAAATCCTTTTTGCCTATTTGCACCTGGCGGCTGAACCGGAGCTGGCTCGTGTGCTTATAGAGAAAAAAGTGGCGGCCATGGCTTATGAAACGGTGGTTGTCGACGGGACTATTCCCATGCTGGCGCCGATGAGCGAGATCGCCGGGCGGATGGCCACCCAAATTGGAGCACATTTTTTGGAGAAATCCAATGGGGGGATCGGTATACTGCTGGGAGGGGTGCCCGGCGTTACCCCTGCGGATGTGGTTGTTCTTGGGGGCGGCATCGTGGGGATGAATGCGGCCAGGGTCGCCATGGGGATGGGGGCCAAGGTTACCGTTATTGATAACAATGTCCAGCGGCTGCGCTATCTGGACGAGGCAAACGGCGGCCGGTGGTTAACCCTTTATTCCAACCCACAGAACATTGCACAGGCGGTTTCCAGGGCCGACCTGCTTATCGGTGCGGTCTTGATCCCCGGCGGGCGCACCCCGGTCCTTTGCAGCAAAGAAATGATCCAGACTATGCGCCCGGGGACGGTAGTGGTAGATGTGGCTATCGACCAGGGGGGATGCATTGAGACGGCGGATCATACCACCAACCACAGTGCGCCTACCTTTGAACGATACGGTGTTCTTCATTATGCCGTCTCCAACATACCCGGGGCTGTGCCCCGGACCTCCACCCATGCTCTCAATAATGCCACCCTTCCTTTTGCGCTGGAGCTGGCCGATAAAGGTTGCAGCCGGGTTATTGCCGAAAAATCGCCGTTAAACAAGGGAATCAATATTATTAACGGCCGGGTGGTTAACCGGGCGGTGGCCGAAGCGCTGTCCTTAAGCTGCGAGGTTTTGGAATGATTTGCGTAGCAGTGCGCTTTTTTACCGCCAGGTTCGAGCGTATATAGTAAGGCGGTGCAGCTATTTTAAGCCGGTTGCACCAGGGCCACCGATTCGAACTGGCTGTTATAAAGTTCCGCGTAGAAGCCGTTCAGGCTCAAAAGCTCCCGGTGGTTGCCGCTT
>CAYXBB010000042.1:0-12822 GCA_964463285.1 uncultured Syntrophomonadaceae bacterium
AAAAACCCTGCCCCGGTACAGATGCAGGATTTCTTTGGTGGGGACGAGAGGATTTGAACCTCCGACCTCTTGAATGTGAGTCAAGCGCTCTCCCCCTGAGCCACGTCCCCATTTATTTGGCCAGGGTTTTCTCCTTGTTGACCCTTGGCTGGAGATACCATCTATTAATATAGTAAAGTGCGCAGTTCAAAAAGTCAAGTAGCATAAAATATCTGACCGGGCCAAATCGCTAGATTATAATATAAAAAGGCACATTGCCCCGCGATCCCTAAAAAACAACCTCTCCGCAACCGAAAAATTCCTGTTGAACAGTATTTTTGCCCAAATCACCGCCACTGAACAATGATTGATTCCCTTTGAAAGAGGCGGACGGCCACTTTCAGCACAAGCAGATCAATAAAGAATAAAACTATCCCTAATATTATGGTCAGCAGGGGAGTAAACCAGATTAATCCGGTAACCTGAACCCCGATAAGTATAAGCAGCGGGAAAATGATTATTATCACCAGATTCTGGGCGTTTCGGAAATCACTGGCCCGGGATGAGCCAATTATCCCCAGAAGGAAACTTAAACCGGTTACTGATGGGTTTAGTAAAAATAAAGATACCAACCAGGAGGGAGTGACCACCAGCCTGCTGAGTTCTTTATGCCCCATCACCGCAACCCCGATCGGGAACAATAGGGCACAGATCCAGGTAATAATTAACGCCGGCAAGGCCCCCGACAGAGCTTTTCCTAACAGCAGTTCCCAGGTTCTAACCGGAGTAGCCAGCAGCGGTTCCAAGCTCCGGGATAGCTTTTCCTCCACCATGCTAAAAGTTGTTAAATTTACGGTGATCATTAACGGGATCAATAGCAGGTAAAAGTTAAATTGTGTGAGCAACAGCAGCACCAGCTGACGGTCGGAAGATAGCCCCGCAGCTTCCGGCGAGGAAATTATCAGTTTCTGAATAGCATTTAGGATCAGCCTGTTTGGAAGCAAGCTTTCCGTGCCAAAACGACTGATCAGCCATACATAGATCAGCCCCTGAATTAATATTACCAGGGGAAGAATGGTTAGCATTAACACGCTGTTGAGGTCGCTGAATATTACCTGCCATTCTTTTTTTATTATATTGAAGATGCGCTGAACAGTCATCGCCTTTTCTCTTTTCCCCTCATTAAATTTAGATAAACCTCTTCCAAAGAGCGTTCTTCCTCCATAACCTTATTGATCCTTCCCCCGGATTGTGCAATCTCCTGGACCAAATCCGGCAATTCTCTCTTCCCACCGGCAAGCTTAACCACCAGTTGCTTTCCTTGGAGTTGCCAATCTTTTACAAAGGCTATCCTTCTTAAAGTTTCTAATACGGCTGAGGTAACTTCCTCCAATTCGATCAATACTGAATAACTAAACAAAAGGCGCCGCAGGTTCCCTGGTGTATCCATAGCTATCAAACGGGTACGGATAATAGCTATCCGATGACAAAGACGCTCTGCTTCGGCAAGGTTATGGGTGGATAGAAATATGGTTCTACCCTCCATGCTTAACCTGTTGATCAACCCCCTGATCTCATTGGCTGCTTCGGGATCAAGGCCGGAAGTTGGTTCGTCTAAAAATAGCACTTCCGGTTCAGGCAGCAAGGCCCTGGCCAGTGCCAGTCTTTGCTTCATTCCCTTAGAAAAACTTCCTACTTTATCTTCCCGAAGATCCCAAAGGCCTACTAATTTAAGGTATTTTTCCACCCGGGCAGAAGAGATTTTACCTATATTAGAATAGAATCCGGCAAAAAACTCCAGGTTTCTCCTGGCGCTAAGGCGATCGTAGAAACCAGGCACCTCGGTAAGAAGGCCAATTACCTCATGAAGCAGTTCCGGCTGCAGATCAGTTCTGTAACCGGCGACTACTGCGTAACCGGAGGAAGGAGAGATTATGCCGGATAACATGCGGATAGCTGTGGTCTTACCTCCGCCATTGGGGCCCAAAAATCCGAACATTTCTCCCTTTTCCACCTTCAGGGTAAGATCTTCTACCGCTAACTGCCGGCCATATTTCCTGGTCAAATTAAAAGTTTCAATAACCGCCATTAATTATCATCCCTGTTAACTTTCTAAATTCCGGAACCTGTCATATGAATACGGGGCTTTAATAATTATAGCAAGGCCAGTAGATACTGCCAACCCAAGATTTAGTGCAATTCACAACCTTGTGACCTATTTGACAGGAAGATTGTTTGTTGGAAAAGGGTGAACCCGCAAAAGATCCAGTCGAAAGAAAAAAGAGAACAACATTATGCCTGGAATTAATTATATGATCGCCGCCTGATGGTTATTTTCTTAAGTTTCAGTGTATAGCCGGTGTCAATCTCCGGAGAATTGATCCGGTGAACAGGGCGAATACCCACTTAACAGTCTTGATTCAACATTATTTCCCGGGAAATTATTGATGTCGGAAAACCGGCTAAAGCCACGGTGCTGAGAATAGGGCATCCCGGTAGCAAACAGTTCAACCGCTTCGGATTTACGCAGGCGATATTGTCGAATGAGGTCGTTATTTCTGGGATCTGGGAACTATTACGCTCACTTCACCAGCGTTGCCAACTCTTTTCCTTTCATCCCTGCCTTTAACCACTTTATTTGGCATTCGCTTAAACCAAGAAGCCCTGTCGCCTGCTTACCGATGATCTTGGTCTGCATTACCTGTTACCTAACTACATCCGCTGGATTCTTCAAAAAAATGTCTCCTCTTCCCATGGTGACATTTTCTCAGTCCCCTTACAGGGTGACAATATCACTGTCCGGTAACAAGATTGAAAATTTCACTTGATTTTTTACCGTTTTTTCATTAAACTTAGGTGTGCTCGTTACAGTCTGGTGAAAGTATGGAAACCTTCCGAATGCCCCGGTCTGGGAGATTAAAAATACCTTCCCCAGGACGGGTAATATAATCGTGGAGGTTTTTTGATGTTTGTTGACAAGACCCTAATTTGTAAAGATTGTGGTCGAGAGTTTCTTTTTTCTGTTTCTGAGCAGGAATTTTATGCAGAAAAAGGGTTTACTAACGAACCCGGACGTTGCCCGGAGTGCCGATCAGCTAGAAAGGCACAGGGCAGATCGTCAAGAGGCGGCTATGACCGTGGCCCCCGTCAGATGTATCCTGCGATTTGTTCCTCTTGCGGGAAAGAGACCACTGTGCCATTTCAGCCAAGTGGTGATAAACCGGTATACTGCCGGGATTGCTACCAGGCTCGAAACTATGGTAACCGGTAGTCCTGATGACCGACCTATAAAAAAATAAGAATAGAAAAATTTCAATGGCAGGAACAATTGTATCCTGCCATTTCTTTTGATTCTTGTATCGGACAATAGACTATTTGGCGTACAGATTAGGAAATACACCAAATGGCCACGCCAACCGGTTAATATAAATATTCTCCTGCTTTAAAAAGTGATGGGCTGTTTGGTGGACGTGAGGGGACTCGAACCCCTGACCTCCTGAATGCGAGCCAGGCGCTCTCCCGACTGAGCTACACGCCCCCGCAACGGTATTATAGCAAACTGCAGATAGGTTGACAAGATCAGAAATAAGGGAACATGGGGACGGTTCTTGTGTTAATCAAGCCTTATGTATTAATACATGCGATATGCCAATAATCCTTGCAGCTTGCCTTAAAGTTATTCCTTCAATTCTTTTTATTTTTTTTAGAATAGCCCCTTTTTCTAACTTCCCCAAGTTTTTTATTTCACCGGGTTCATACCTTTTAATTATTTCTTTTATTTCTTCCAAAGCTTCTTTATCTGTTAAGCGCTTCTTATCTATTTCTTCCAAGCAATGATCATCATTTTCTTGTTCGTTAAATTCAATAAATCGTTTTACTGCTTTTTCCTTATCATCACCGAAAACCTCCAACATAAAGGTCTCATCTAACATTCCGGAAGGATAATAAGGTTTCCCATAATAACCATTGCAACTGCTCCATTTGTACCCTGAAGGTCTTATCACCATTCCTGCCTTGACAGGGTTTTGGTGTATATAGCGAATTACGGTCAATAGATATTCGTCTGTTTCTACTTTTTCACTTTTAAAACGGTCTTGGAATACATGGCCTACGGCATGGTATTTCCAATTATAAAAACTGGCATAGCTAATTCCTAAGCGCTGGATGGTCTTGGAAATACTTTCTTCGCCTTCTTTTAATAACAGGTGGACATGATTCCCCATGAGGCACCATCCATAAATAATTATTTTGTCATTTTTTTTACAGGTATTTAAGGTTCTGAGGAATCGCCGATTGTCCTCATCATCAAGAAATATTTCCTTCCTATTTGTTCCCCTCATCATAATATGGTATATTCCGCTTTCGCTTTTTTCCCTTGCCGCTCTTGGCATTTTTATCACCACCTTTTTTTAAAGTATATCACTGATCTGATGGGTTAACAAGAGAACCGTCCCCATGTTAGCCTAGAGGGTAATTAATAGGTGGAAGGGAACTCTTATTGCAGGAGGAAAAAATGCTTAAAAGACTTGTTTTTGGTATCGCAATTTTAATCTTGATTGTTAGCGGCTGCTCACCCCCCGCTGAAAAAACCTTAAAACCGCCCGGTAAAGAGGTGGCGGTTCCACCTCCCTTAATAGAGGGTTCCGAATACTTAAAAGCCGGTTATTATGTTATGGCTGCCAGTGAAGATACCCTTTATGCTCGGGGCCCAGAAAAAAGCAAAACAGTATATTTTTCTAAGGACTATGGGGACACCTGGGAGCCTATTATCACCTTTGAGAAAAGGCCCTACAATATTCATGTAACACCTAAGGGGATTATTTTAATCTCCATCTCCTCTGGTTCTTATCAGTCTCCTGGTGATGGGGAATTGTGGTACTCAAAGGACGGTAAAAATTTTAAATTAGTGCTGAAGTTCGCCGCGGGGGTTGCCGAACGCTGGAATATTGCCAGCGACCAGGATGGCTACGTTTTTATTTCCGAATATGGACATAAAAAAGCAAACAATAACGCCCGCCGCATATACCGCTCAAAAGATAGCGGGGCAACATGGGAGATTGTATATGAGCCTCCGGAAATTGATAACTACCATAATCACAAAATTCTAATTGACAATCAAAACCCAAATGTCATCTATCAATCTATTGGCGACGGGAAAAATATTGGTATTCTTAAGTCTGAGGATAGGGGGGAAACCTGGCTTAAAATCCACGATTGGCTTCACCCAACTGCCGGCCTTCAATTTAAAGATCATATAATTTGGGGCCTCGATAAACACCCGGTGGCGGGGTTTGTCTGGCACGACAAAGAAACCGACGAAACCGATATTATCTATAGGCTACCGAAAAAACACAGCGGCTCAGTTTATGATATGGCTTGTATCCATGGGATTATATATGCCCTGTTCATGTCTTATCCCGATCAGAAATGGCCGGCAACAATATATACAAGCTCCGATGAAGGTCGTACTTGGAAGCTTCTTGCTGAATGGCCAAAAATAAAGGGTGAAGGGATCTCTTTGGGTGGCATTACTGACTGTGGGGGTTATGGTTATGTTTTGGTCTCCCTCCCCTATGGAGACTCTCTCCGTTATGATGGAACAGTACGATTTCCCTTACCTGGAATGGATTAAGCCTCTTTCCATCTATTTGTACTGTTTCACAAATATCATGCTTTACTGATTCGGGTTTGCTTGTAATTGTGAAAGAAAGTCTATTAAAAACATAGAAGCATTTTGGGGGTAGGGGAAATAGGCTTTCTCAATAAGAAGGATGCAGCAATAGTCAATTATAATAACGGGGTACGGCACTAAAGACCCGATTTGAAATAGTTGCAGGTGAAATCTTTAAAGGCCCTGGCCACCGGGTTTAAAACCCTGTTTTTATGATTGATAAAATAAAAATTCCGGCTTAAAGCAAAACCGGAAAGGGCAAAAGCCCTTAGCAGACCCTGTTCTATTTCTTTTTTTACCATACGCTCCGAAATAAAAGTTATGCCCAAACCATTTCGCACACATTGAACAATGGTAGTGGGGTTCTCGATATTGGCCACCACGTTTATTTCGTCAATGTCTATTTTCTGATCCCGCAGGCAGGACAGAAAAAAATTTTTGGTGGCGGAGCCTTCCTCCCGCAATATAAATCTTTCATTTTTAATCTGTTCCCAGGTCACGGAATCTCCTTTTAAACGGGAGAGTTCCCCTTTGGCAGGCGTAATCAGTATAAGGCGATCCTCACCTATTTTATACATATCTAGTCCAGGGTAAGATGAAACAGTGCCCACAAATCCAAAATCCATACTGCCGGAAACAATGGTGGAAATAACCCCCTCACTATCAAACTGTTTTATTTCATAACTGATTTCAGGATAGCAACCGCCAAAAGCCTTTAACAGGCCGGGTAGTAAGCATATTTGGGGAACTGTACTGGCTGCAATGGCCAGCTCCCCTGCCATCCGACCCTTGTATTGGCTCATTGAGTAGTAAGCCTGTTCTCTAAGATTTAAAATGTTAACCGCATGATTATAGAAGATGTGGCCGGCCCCTGTTAAGGTAACCTGCTTGCCATATCGGTTAAATAAAACTGTCTCCAGCTCATCTTCAAGCGATTGTATATGCCCGGTTAAAGTCGGCTGGGACAGATAAAGGGTTTCCGCAGCCCGGGAAAAACTTTTTTGTTTGGCTATTTCTACAAAAGACTCCAGTTGCCTTAAGTCCACACCATATCTCCTTCTTCTTTTTGTCCCCTTGCGCTATAGTAGCATTTTGAAGATGGAAGAAACCGCCCCCAGGCGAACAGCCTCATAATTTTTGCCTTTTCGCAAATACCGATATTCCCGGTGGTCGGCCACCCCAATCACACTATAGCACAAATAATAAGGGCCTGTGCCGACAGAAAATATTTATGTGCCCTTTCCTTTAATAAGCATACCTTTAGTAACACTTCGGGGGTAATGAAAATGATTGATTGCAGACTGGCGGAACAGGAATCCAAATTTGCGGGGCAATCAAATTAAAAGCACCTACTCCAGATCGCTGATTCGGCTGGCGCTGAAATCCCGAAGGATCTCCACCGACACACCGTCGATAGCGGAGTAAGTACTGTAATGACTCTGTTATCCAAATCTAAATTTCTGTGAGGGACTCAGGTTTTGGACAGCACGCTTTTCATAGCCTGTGTGATCTCTTCATAGCTGGTGCAACGGCATAAATTGGATTGCAGCCATTCGCGTATCGTGGAATCGTCTGCCTCCGGGTGAATTTGGGCCAGGGCATGACAATTCATAAGAAATCCGGAGGTACAATATCCGCACTGAAAGGCAAAATTTTCGATAAAGGCACTTTGGATCGGGGCATCCTTCAGGCCCTCTACGGTAGTAATCTGATGTCCGACCACCTCCGCCGCCAGCACCAGGCAAGATTTGATCGGCCGACCGTCAATAAGAACGGTGCAGGCTCCGCAATCACCATTTTTACAGCTGGGCTTGGCCCCGGTTAACCCCAACTCCTCCCTTAAAACATGCAACAGGGTGTCGGCGGGCCTAGCCACTACTTTTTTTTGTTCCCCGTTAACCTCTAACATCAGTAATCCCTTTTTTAACATGCTTTTCATAGCCTTCAGGTTAACCTTTCCAGGATTTCCACAATCATATTTTTTAGAACGAACTTCCGGTAACCTGCTGAGCTTTCCTGGTCCTCGTGGATTGCTGCGGGAAAATTTTCCACCGCTCGCTCGACTTTTTTTTCCAGGGACCGGTTGTTATCCTCATTTAAGGCACTTTCCACCGCAGGCGAACGGAAGGGAAAAGCACAGACACCGCTGAAAGCAACCCTTATTTTATTCCCTATTTTTATAGCGGCCGCTGAAACCACCGGATAGCCAACCCTGTCTTGAGGGTAGCCTACGTTGCCGTCCCTGGTTTTTTTTAAATGAATAAAAGGCGCTTTGGTACATTCTTTCTGGATATGTACGCTCGCAAGCAGCTCTCCTGCCTCCAGTCGCAGGTTTTCATGAAACATTTCATTGATCGGTAGTGTTTTTTTCCCCCTTCGGCTCTGAATGACCAGCTCCGCCTCGCTTACCAGTAGAGCCAGGGCTGTCTCCCGGTAAGGAATTTTCGCGCAGAGATTTCCGCCCAGGGTGATTTTGTTTCTGATGGTATGATCGGCCACCCGGCCTCCGCACTGGCTTAGAAGAGGGAACAGGTTTGATTCCTGGATCTGGCTAAGGGTTTTGGCGGCCCCGATCACCAACTCCTCCCCCGCCTGCTCCAGCGAGTTTAGCTCGGGGATGGCCTTGACATCGATTACCGCCTGGGGGTAGAGCTGGTAAAGACGGCAAAAGCTGATAATCTCCGTCCCCCCGCCATAAAAAATTGCCTTTTTCCCCTCTTTCGCCAATCCGTTATATAGATCGACGGCCTCCGAAACAGTTACCGGCCGGTAGTATTCAAAATCAAAGGGGATCACCCCTCCACCCCCTTACTGTGACAGGCCTGCCATATTGTCTGCGGCATCAGGGGCGTAGTGTTCAGTTCTACCTGGGCGGCGGCGGACAGGGCATTGGCCAGCGCCGCCGGCATAGCGATGATCCCGTGCTCGGCGATGCCCCGCATACCCCAGGGGCCGGTGATATCCGGTGTTTCTACAAATTCAACCAGGTACTGCGGATTTTCCCCCAGCCGCAAAAGGTGATAGGTTCTCAATTGGGGATTTTCCCTTTGACCACCGGAGCTGTATCTGCTCGATTCCCGGCTACCGTAGCCCAGGCCCATGCTCATCCCGCCCATCACCACTCCCCGGGCACCTTTGGGATTTAAAATTTTGCCCGCATCCATCACCGTAACCGCTTTTAAAATCCTGTAGGCATAGTCCCTTTGATCAAATTCCACTTCCACCGCCTGGGCCCCCACCGCCCAAGACGGCCCCAGGCGGCCCCGACCGGTCTCGCGATCCATGGGCTGCAGATGATGCATGATATAGTTTCCCCGGCCGATGATCTGCCCGCCAATCGTATTACCATCGGGGTACTTGTAGCCGTTGCTTATTTCCCGGATCTCCACATAAATTTCCGGATCTTCTTTCAGGTAAACCCGACCGTCCCCCACCTCCAGTAGCTCCGACGGGCATCTCAAGACAGTACCGGCGATAGCTTTGAACTGATGGATTAAATCCCTGGCGGCATCCAGGACCGCATTACCCACCATGTAATTCGTCATGCTGGCCACTGTTTTCCAGTGGTGGGGGCTTAGCGCAGTATCCACCTCCATGATGATGTTGATTTTATTTACATCCATGCCCAGTTTTTCAGCCAATATCTGGGCCAAACAGGTTTTGGAACCGGGGCCAATCTCCACCGCTCCCACATTCAAGTTTAAGGTCCCGTCCTCATTGACGGTGATAATTGCTCCGGAATTGGCATCGCTGGGACTGCTGGAGGTTTTCCAAAGGCAGGCAATCCCTTTGGCCCTGATCTTGCTTTTTCCCAGCTCAACCCTTATCCCCTCATCCCAGTTGATCAGGGTCTTTAATTTTTCCAAGCAACCTTCCAAATTGCCCAGGTTGTTCTGATTGAGCTTAACCAGGATGGGAGTCGTATCTCCCGCCCGTAAAGCATTCTTTTTGCGCATCTCCAAAGGATCCATACCGAGGGCATAAGCCAGTTTATCCATGGTCCTCTCCAGGGCAAAGGTAGGAGAGAGACGTCCAAAGCTGCGGAAAGCCGTCACAAAGGTATGGTTGGTATAGACCGCGTAGGCGTCGCAGTGCAGGTTATTCAGACGGTACGGCCCCGAACAATCGGCAGCCATACCCCGAATCATATCGGAGCCCGAATCACAGTAGGCTCCTACATCGGCGATGAAGGTTATCTCAGCCGCCTGAAGAGTCCCATCGGCGGCGGCACCCAATTTTATCCTGGCCTCCAAACCCCACAGGCAAGGCGAGCTGATCATATCCTGCTCCCTGGACTCAACCAATTTCACCGGCCGGCCGTTCACCGCCCGGCTGGCCAGGTAAGCAATGAATTCCACATGAACGGTGGTTTTACCGCCAAAACCCCCTCCCACCAGAGGGGCCCTAACCGTGACTTTGCTGCTGTCCAAATTGAAATATTTGCTGATAAATTTTTGGATATTGAAGGGCCCCTGGGTGGAACTGTCGATGATCACCTGGCCGTCGGGCTTGATCTCCACCCGGGCGTTGCGCGGCTCCATGGCGATATGATTGGCCTGGGGAAGAGAATAGTCGGCCTCCACCACTACCTCGCTCTGCTGCCAGCCCTTTTGCAGATCCCCTTTGCGCACCTTGATCTCTTGCACAATGTTGGTGCCCGGCCGGGGAAAAATTTCACCCACCTGGGCCAGTTTATAAAAGGCCAGGTTTTCATGGATCAAAGGAGACCCCGCTTGGAAGGCCTCGGCGGGAGAATTCACCACCGGTAGGGGTTCGTATTCCACCATAACCTTCCCTGCCGCCTCTTTGGCTATGGCCTCTGTATCCGCCACCACCACGGCGATCGGCTCCCCAAAATACCGGACCTTCCCCCGGGCCAGCGGCGGCCGATCTTCAATAGCGGGGCCGCAAAGAAAGGGGCAGGCATCGCCGGTAACAATGGCCCGCACCCCGGCTACCCGATAGGCCTCTTCAAGATCAATGAATTTGATGTTGGCATGGGCATGGATACTGGTGACCATCCAGGCGTGCAGCAATTCAGGAAATGTGCGATCGGTATTATACTTGGCCCTGCCGCTGACCTTGTCGTCCGATTCCTTCCTGGGCACACTGATTCCGATCCCGACTTTGGCCATCTATTCCCTCCGGAATCAACTGTTTTGTTATCCATCCCGGCTTAGTATCCCCTGCCAAAATTTTTTTAGCACGGGTCATTGCAACAGCAAGGGGTAAAACGGCACATTCTCCGCTTTTTAGAAATCAACCTATCCTTGCCCTCATTTTCATGCCCTTCAGGGCACGGGGAATTTGCTTGATAATTTCATACACCTGAGTTGCCGGATTTGGCTTGGCGTATAAACCAGCCAATCGGTTGGCCCTGGCCGCCTTCAGGGAGACCGATCTTATATCCAGACCGGAGGCGATCAGGGCAGAAACAATTCCGGTTAGGGTGTCACCGGTACCCCCAATGGCTTCAAGCACCTCCTCGTTTGGGCTGTCCACTACCCCGATTATACCGTTCTTGTCGGCAAGATAATCTTTTACTCCTTTCACTAGTAGATAAGAGGCAGCATTACTATATCGGTAGGCTCTTTTAATCAGATCGGGAACATGGTTATCCTCGTGTAAAATAAACCCACGGGTATAAAAAGGATGAGGCGCTTTTTCATCGGCCAGGTAAGCCAGCTCACCGGCGTCGGGTGTAAACAGATCGAAAAAAGGAGCGTCGCCGCTCATTTTGGCCACGTACATAAACCCGGCATCGGCGATCAAGGTTGGTCGAGCTGATATTTTTTTAATCGCAGCCACTACCTTTTTGAATAGCTTCACATCGGGTTGAAAATAGTGAAAAGTCAGGGTTTTAAAGGTGCTTTCCGGGAGATAGTCGGCCAGGTATTTATATAGCTCCCTGCTGCCATTACCGCTGCCGATATCCCCAACCAAATAACAGATAGGGCTTGGCTGATTCAAATAGTTAAGGGTTTGAACTGCTGCCGCGATCATGGCCGGTGTGCCCCGATTCACAGCAATCCGTTTTTCTCCCACAATGAGCCGATTCTTTTCTAAAATCACCGTGCCGGAAACTAGCGGAAAGCTGTTCTCAGGGATCGTGCCCACTAGACCAAGCATTTTTTCACCACCCGCTCATAGGCGATTTGCAAAGCATAGGCGCAAAGGGTGTAACCGATATTTTGGGGAAGCGGGGTATTGCTTAAATGACTGTTCACCATCTGCTCTGCCAGGTAGGGAACATCGGGGCAGCCGCCTCCGGAGACATTAACAATTAAGCCTGTCTCCCGATCCACTGTAATTTTCATATTGGCCGCTCTCACCATCAGGTATTTACCATACTTTTTTTCATGGACCAGATCTACCGGTTCCAACAAACCACTGTTTACCGGAACAACCTGTAGGGGCTTGATATTGATTTCTGAAAGTCTTCTTACTATCGACAGTTCCTCAATCAGCGGAAACTCAATCACCAGATCGCAACCGCTGCGTATCTCCGGTGGCGGCCCCATAACCCGGATCTCCCATTTTCCCTTTAATATGTTTTCAGCCCTGATCACTTCCGTTGTATTTTCAAAAACCAGGATACCTTTATCCCGGGTTGATTCAGGTTTGGTTCCTATTTTACGAATAACTTTAAGCATCCCCGGTCTCCTTCCGGATCGTAATCCGGTAACCGTCTTCTGCCGATTGAATATCAGCCACCACCCATCCCTGGGAATTAGCGGCTCGGCTGACATTTTCCTTTGCCGTATCCGTATCCACCATGATTACCCTGGTACCTGTTTTCGCTGCTTTAATTTCATTTAAAGTCATTATAACCGGCTGGGGACAGGATAGACCCCGGGCGTCAATAATATTACCCATTTTTTAAACCTCCCCTATCTTTTCTCGCATGGTAAATCCGATTAATAGGCAGACAATTAAGCCAATAAAAAGGGCGCCGATTCCGGACGGGGTAGCCCCGGCGGCGGAACTGGCCAGCCCAAAATTATGGGCGAAGGCAGCGCCGGCAACCATACCGATTACAAAAACAGCCGCGTCACCATCCCCCTCCCCGGACAAGAAGAGCTGGCGCCCTGGACAACCGCCGGCCAGGGTGAAAGCAAGGCCGGCCAGCACCATACCGGCAAAATTCCAAAAATGCATGGTATGGGCCACCG
>CAYXBB010000043.1:0-2060 GCA_964463285.1 uncultured Syntrophomonadaceae bacterium
AACCCGGCAGGGAATCAAAGGAGGCTTTCAAATGGCTGCGGGAATTGAAGTCCCGGAGGCCCTTAGCCGGAACGATCTGATATTTATAGATGTGCGTTCCCCGGCAGAATTTGCTAGAGAATCTATACCGGAAGCGATTAACATCCCTTTGTTTCCGGATGATCAGCACCGCCGGCTGGGTATTATTTATAATACAGAAGGGCAAATGGCTGCACGGCGGGAAGGGTTTAAATTCATTTCTCCGCGTTTGCCGGAAATAGTTGAAAACATATGTGATGCTGCCGGAGTAAAAATTCCTTTACTTTACTGCTGGCGGGGTGGCATGCGCAGTTTAACCTTATTTTGGATACTGGACATGCTTAAAATCCCTGTTTTACGCTTAAAGGGCGGTTACCGGGCTTACCGTAAACATGTTTACCAGGCGCTTTGCGGTTACCAGATTAAACCTCCACTGGTGGTGCTGAATGGTTTGACCGGTGTGGGGAAAACCGCAATAATTAACCAACTGCTCCTTCAGGGTTATCCGGCAATCGATCTGGAAGGGTTGGCCCATCACCGGGGGTCGGTATTTGGAGCGGTGGGTTTTTCCGGGCAAAGATCCCAGAAAGATTTTGAATCTCTACTTTTAATAGAACTCAACAAATACCGGGAATTTCCGTACCTGGTGCTGGAAGGCGAAGGTTCCCGGATCGGCCCCCTTCACCTTCCCAGGTTTTTAACCCGGGCCATGATGGAAGGAATCCACGTACTAGTTAACGCTCCCCTGGATCTTCGGGCAGAGCGCATCCTTCAGGAGTATCTTTATCCCGGAATATCTGTAAAATATCTGAATCAAATTGAACAGGGTCTGACATCACTGGAACACCGGCTGGGCAAAATCAAAACCGCCCGGCTACTTTCCTTGTTCCACGAGGGCAACTACCTGCCGGTAGTGCGGGAGATTTGCACCGGTTACTATGATCGGTTATATAAAGATGCCAAACCGGAACACCGGAAATTTGCCGCTGTACTTGAGTCCAGCCAAATTATCCAAGCCACCGCACAGTTGATTGAGTTTTTAAACCACCGCTACCATAACCCGTGTTTATCCCAAAAGGAGGATGTTCATACATGAACCCCTATGATTTGGCGCATCAACTCTCCAAAACACTGCAAAATTCATCCCAATTTGTTAGTTTTAAACAAGCCCAAGACAAAATTAAAAGTGATCCCTCGGCCCTGGAAATGCTGGTGGATTTTAAACGTCAGCAGCTTCAGCTTCAGCGACAGATGATGGCCGGCCTGGAAATTGCCCCGGAGCAGGAAGAAAAACTGGAAAGGCTGCACTCTATTTTAAATATGAATCTTCATATCAAAGAATTCATGGAAGCAGAATACAGGTTGGCCGTGCTGATGCGGGATATTGAGAAAATAATTGCCGACAGCCTGACCGGACTGGTTGATCCTGAGCTGTTTAGCACATCCCTGCAAGATTTAATGGGTGGGGCAGAAGAAAAAGAATAAAAACCACCGCTTTTTTCCCTATTTTTCTGGAACTGCCTACCATCATGATAAAAGTGAAATTAATCAAAAACCGGGTTGCCCCGGTTTTTGATTAAATATTTCCGGGGTCGAACCGACCCCAGTGGAGTCTATCAAGGGCTACAACCCGCAAGAAAAAGACTTGTCGCGGCAATGGCAAGAAACAGAATTACAGATGCCAACCTGGACATACCCTTCCACCTCTCCTTTTATTTAACCTTTCTCCCGGTAGTCTTCCGGTTTAAGCCGCAGCAAATTAAAATTTAGTAGTATTCAGGTACAGGAGCCGGCTTCCGTAGACCATTCCCGATCCGACAAACCGATGATTATTCCGCTGTTTATTTTAGTGCCGCCAGAGCCGTTTCCGTATCTATTGCTTTCCAACATTTCACGGACCGAGCACACGGCACAGCCAGGGACATCACCTGCCCCCTTAAATGTTTATTGGTTGCAGAATGTCTAAATAGTTATTCACCTTTGATTTCAGTATAGGATTATTTCATTCTTCCTGTCAAGCTGCGATTATCGCTATATTATAT
>CAYXBB010000043.1:2160-12701 GCA_964463285.1 uncultured Syntrophomonadaceae bacterium
CTTTAGAAAAGATGGGTATTTGCACCGGGAAAGAGGATTTGAAAAATCCCCCTTTTCCAAGAGGGATACGGGGGAATTTTAATCTTTTTATTTACGCCCTAGTCGCTTTCCTCCTCATCCTTCGTTTCCAGATCGGCAATCATCGGTACAGTTAGTTCGGTCAATACCTGATTCCCGGGATCTACAAATTGCCACACAGATTTTGTTCCTATTTTTTCCCTCTCTACCGTCACTACATGGTAAGATTGGGGCTGGGGAGAGACCTGCACCCGAACCTGAACCAGGCCTTCTTCCTGCGGAAAAATGCCAATATTTTTGATTTCCCCATGGACTGCGCTGACTGCCAGCTCGTAATCGGCGTTAAACGGGTAATCAGGAAGTACAAGATATTGTTCTTGTAGATCCTGCCACTGTTCAAAGGTTTCAATTACCTGGAACTTGCTTTCTGCAGCAACCTCCCCTTTCCCGGCAGTAACAAAAACCAGAGCATTCTCCGGATCCGTCACCGGGGTAATTACCGCTCGATCAGCCCTAAAGAAATTGTCATATATAGATAAGCTTACCAGAAGAACAAATAAAAACAGTAAAGGCAAGAGCCTCCGGCTTTCAATTACTAAAAAGCGATGCATTAGGTTCTCCCCTCCCGTGATCTGGTTATATATTATTATTATGCCCGGTACCGGCGTTTATGTCTGAGGAAAACCGAGTAGAAAATTAAACCCATAAAATCTATGAAGAAACAGAGGTGCTATCACCAATTACCACTGGGCTACAAAGCGGCTTGGGATAGGTAAAGGTTGCTGAAAATCGGAGGATTCAGGTGAGAAATGATCTGACCTCTAAAGAATAAACATAGGAATACCAAGACAACAAGGCGAATGCTGTATTGTATCATATCGTAGTTTTGAGATATTATTCGGAGATATCTTTTTTCAACTGTTTCCCGGCCGGGCTACCGGTAAGAATAGAACCTTCCTGCCCTTCCAGGCAAACCGGGATCAGTTTCCCCTGCCAGCGGGATCCTTTCTCGGGGAGGATGGTTCTCACCCTGAGGTAATGAGGAGTGAAACCCTCTCCATAACAGGGCAGTTTTCTGGTAATATCGGGCGGAGAAAGCCGTCCGGCTCTATTATTTGTGGGACAGGGATGGTCATTTGTACCGTTCGCAAACAAGGAAAGCTGTTTGCCTGTACCCTCCAGGGGCAAATAGGAGCATCTGTCCACAGGCTGGATTAGGGGTACATCCGGCGGTGAGGAGGCCACCTCCTCTATCAGAACCTCTTCCGTGGAGCCAATAAAGGTTGAACGATAGGCTTTGGCCATCCTTTCTCCCAGGGTGATCATCTCCTTGCTTCGACGATCTTTAACTTTAGCCGAAACCTGTTCCGGAAAATCAGCAGCCGGGGTCCCCGGACGGGGTGAGTATTTAAACACATGCAACCGGCTGAAATTAATCTGTCGTACAAACTCTAGGCTCCGTTGGTGATGTCGGTCGGTTTCTCCGGGGAAACCCACCATCACATCAGAGCTTATTGCCAAATCAGGTTTAAGCTGCCTTAACCAGTTAACCAGGTATTTAAATTCCGAAGGGGAATAAAGGCGGTTCATCCGTTCCAGTATTTGTTCGTCACCGCTCTGCAAGGGGATGTGAAGGTGGGGACACACCTTTCTAGATGTGATTACCTGTTCTATCAGTTCACCGGTAATGTCCGTCGGTTCCAACGAACTTAGGCGAACCCGGCGCAATTTTGGAATCCCTTCCAGCTCCGACAGCAAGCTGGCCAGAGTTGTTGCACCGTTTTCCAAATCGCTGCCGTACATGCCAAGATGAATGCCGGTTAGCACTATTTCCCGGTATCCGGAGCGAGCCATCCGACGGGCCCTGGCTACCGCCTCCGGGAGAGGCAAGCTGCGCAAAGGCCCCCTTGTCCGGGGAATGAGGCAGTAGGAGCAGTTCATAATGCAGCCTTCCTGAATTTTAAGAAATCCCCTGGTACGCCCCCGCCGGCTAAACAAGGGTAACATCTCGAAAGACGCCTTTTCCGAAAAATGTTCTACCAGATCCTGAGGACGAGGCCCTTCAAGATTTTCCACCAACTGGAGGAGAGCTTCCCGGCCATGGGTACCGATTACTAAATCAACCCCGGGAATACCTTTAACCTCCTCGGGAAAACCCTGGGCATAACAACCGGTAACTACAATTATTCCCCCGGGGTTTTTACGGCGGGCCCGGCGGATCATTTTCCGGGATTTATGATCACTGGGGCCGGTTACAGTACAGGTATTTATAATTGATACCTCTGCCGGTTCTAAAAAGGGAACTATCTGGTATCCGGCCCCCTCAAACAAAGCCTGCAAGGCTTCGGTTTCTGCAAAATTCACCTTGCATCCCAAAGTATAAAAAGCTGCTCTCTTCATATTTGGTAACCACCGCCTAAATCTCCCCAGGCCGCCTGAGCCAGTGCCAGCATGACCGCCGCCGCTGTCTCGGTGCGTAATATCCGGGGCCCAAGATGGATAGTTACCGCACCGGAGGAGGACAAGATTTTTATTTCTGATTCGGCAAACCCCCCTTCCGGGCCGACAAACAGGAAAAGGGGCCTCCCGCCGGGAAATGTTTGTTGGAAAAGTTCACCGGCATCAAGCTGCCTTTCCCCCTCCCAGGGCACTATTGTCAGTCCTTCACCGGGGGGCGGCAGCTTGTTCAATGCCTCCGCAAAATTAGCCACCGAATCTACTGCAGGAATCCTGCCCCGGCGACATTGGGAGGCAGCAGAACGAGCAATGTTTTGCCAGCGGGTCAGGTGTCGCTGTTCTTTATATTCATCCCATTTGGGAACGCTTCGCCGGGTAATCACCGGGATTATCCGGGATACCCCCAATTCGGTGGCCTGGCGAACAATCAGATCCATCTTCTCCCCCTTGGCCAGGGATTGCAGCAAGGTGATCCTCAGGGGAGACTCGGCCGCCCCGGCCGCTTTCTCCAGGAGGACCCGCACCGAGCCGGGTTTGCAGTAGGTGATCACGCCGCTGAAAACCTTCTCCCGGCCGTCGCCCACAGTTATCCGGGCCCCCTCCCGCAGGCGGAGCACCCGGTAAACATGGTTTACGTCTTCCGGCAGCAGTTCTACTGTCTGCCCCTCAAGCAACGGGGCTTCTTCAATGAAAACATAATGCATTTGCGGCCTCCATCGCCCGGGAAATCCCCTGGATTCCCCTTTAGAAAAGGGGGACTTTTAGCGGTACCCCTTAGGAAAGGAGGGCTTCTGGGCAGTACCCTTTACTCCCCCCCCTTTGAAAAAGGGGGCGAGGGGGGATTTAGCTTCCCCCCAGTGCATCTTTCATGCGATCGATAAACCCCTTTTCCCCCAGGCCGGCCTTCTCCCCCCCCAGCCGGGCCATCTCCTGCAACAACTCCTTCTGCTGCCTGCCCAGCCGTTTGGGGACCACTACCTTTATCTGCACCCGCTGATCACCTCGCCCACCGCCCCTCAAGCGAGGCATTCCCTTGCCTCGCAAGCGGAGCAAGGTTCCAGGCTGGGTTCCCTCCTGGATACGCAGCTCTGCCGGGCCATCAAGGGTGGGAATCTCCAGTTCAACCCCCAGGGCGGCCTGGATCATGGATATGGACAGCTGATATATAATGTCATCGCCCTCCCGGCGAAATGACCGGTGCGGTTTAACAGATATAAAAACATAAAGATCGCCGGGAGAACCTCCCTTAAGACCGGCGTCTCCACCTCCGGGAACCCTTAACCGGGAATTGCTGTCCACTCCCGGAGGGATTTTGATCTCGATCTTGCGCTCCTTAACCACCCGGCCCTGACCCCGGCAGGAGGGGCAGGGATCCTTAACCACCTTTCCCTTTCCCCCACAGGCATTACAAGTTTGGCGGGTAACAAAACTTCCAAAAGGGGTGTTGCGGGCAAATTGCTGCTGTCCACTACCCCCGCATACTGTACAGGTTTCCGGCCTGGATCCGGGGCGGCTGCCGCTACCCCCGCATTCAGGACAAAGTTCGGTCCTGGGGACCGTTATTTCTCTGGTCCCTCCCCGAAAGGCCTCTTCTAAAGTCATTTCAAGATTATAGCGCAGATCCCCTCCCCGTTCCGGGCCCGAAGAGCGGCGGCGGGTAAATCCTCCACCGAAAAAACTGTCAAAAATATCCTCTACCCCGAAGCCGGAAAAGTCAAAACCAAACCCGTTCTGAGCACCACCGAAACCGCCTCCCATAGGGTCTTCATGGCCGAAACGGTCATAGTTCTCTCTCTTTTGGGGATCGCTTAAAACATCGTAAGCTTCTTTAACTTCCTTAAATTTACGTTCCGCCAGTTTGTTATCGGGATTGAAATCAGGGTGGTACTGGCGAGCCAACCGGCGATAAGCTTTTTTTATATCCTCCGAAGACGCATCCCGGTTAACTCCCAGCACCTCATAATAATCCCGTTTGGCCATTACATCTCATCCCTTTTATCTTCTACTTTAAATTCCCCCTACCCCTCTTTAAAAAGGAGGAAATTGAAGAATATTTTTCAAAACAGGCAGGCTAATTATGCACCCTAATCTCCCTGATCATCTTTGATATTGTAATCGGCATCCACCACATCCTCACCATTTTTTTCGGCAGCACCAGGCCCCTCCCCGGCGGCTGCATTACCGGTGGCCTGAGTCTGCTCTTGTTGCTGTCTGGCCTGCTCATAGAGCTTGGCGGAAAGCTCGTGAAGGAATTCGTTTAGTTTCTCCGAGGCCTGTTTGATTTTATCCAGATCTTCACTCCCGGCCGCTGAGCGTAGATCGGTCACCGCCTGTCGGACCTGATCGGCCTTGGTCTGATCCACCTTGTCACCCAGCTCTTTCAGCGATTTTTCAGCACTGTAGGCCAGCGAATCTGCCTGGTTTCTGGCCTCCGCCAGTTCCTTCTGTTTCAGGTCTTCTTCGGCAAACTGTTCCGACTGCTTGACCATATCTTCAATCTGATCCTTGTTCAGGCCGCTGGAGGAGGTAATGGTAATATGCTGCTCTTTACCAGTGCCCAGATCTTTGGCCGACACGTTTACAATTCCATTGGCATCAAGATCAAAACTGACCTCGATCTGAGGAATCCCCCGTGGGGCCGGAGGGATCCCATCCAGCATAAACCGGCCCAGGGTTTTATTATTCACAGCCATGGGCCGTTCTCCCTGCAGCACATGGATCTCTACACTGGTCTGGTTATCGGCCGCTGTGCTGAAAATCTGCTTTTTAGTGGTGGGAATGGTAGTGTTCCGCTCAATTATTTTAGTGGATACCCCTCCCAAGGTTTCAATCCCCAAAGAAAGGGGAGTTACATCCAACAACAAAACATCTTTTACTTCTCCGCTTAACACCCCGGCCTGGTAAGCCGCCCCCAGACAGACCACTTCATCCGGATTTACCCCTTTATGCGGTTCCTTGCCCAACAGCTTGCGGATGGCTTCCTGTACCGCCGGTATCCTGGTGGATCCCCCTACCAGGATAATGCGGTCAATCTGTTCAACCTTCAACCCGGCATCGTCCAGAGCCCGCCGGGTGGGACCCATAGTTTTTTCTACCAGGTCGGCAGTTAGTTCCTCGAATTTGGCCCTGGTGACGGTCATCTCCAAATGCTGGGGCCCCTCCTGGGTGGCGGTAATAAATGGCAGGTTAATGGTAGAAGTGGTTAATGAGGAAAGTTCTATTTTGGCTTTCTCTGCCGCCTCCTTAAGTCGCTGTAGGGCCATCCGGTCCGCGCGCAGATCTATGCCGGTATTTCCTTTAAAATCACCGGCAATAAAATCGATCAGCCGCTGATCGAAGTCGTCACCTCCCAGACGGTTGTTCCCGCTGGTAGCTTTAACCTCCAGCACCCCATCTCCCAGTTCCAGGACGGAAACATCAAATGTTCCCCCACCCAGATCGAATACCAACACTGTGTGATCTCCGGTTTTATCCAGGCCGTAGGCCAGTGCCGCCGCTGTGGGCTCGTTGATTATTCGCAACACCTCCAGCCCGGCAATTTTTCCGGCATCCTTGGTGGCCTGGCGCTGGCTATCGGTAAAATATGCCGGAACAGTGATTACCGCCTGGCTGATCTTCTCTCCCAGATAGCTCTCGGCATCTGTTTTGAGTTTCTGAAGGATCATGGCCGCAATCTGCTGAGGGGTATAGCTTTTATTATCAATATTAACCTTAAATCCCGTGCCCATCTCTCGCTTAATGGAGTGAATGGTCCGTTCTGGATTGGTGATAGCCTGACGCTTGGCCACCTGGCCTACCAGGCGCTGCCCGTCCTTTGTAAATGCCACCACCGAAGGGGTAATTCTACTGCCCTCCGCGTTGGCGATAATTTCCGGATCGCTGCCCATCATTACCGCCACTGCTGAATTTGTAGTTCCTAAATCAATACCTATTACTTTGCTCATTTTTTTTACCTCCTTTAAAATCTGCAGGTTCACCCGCTATTTATATACTTTAACCATAGAAGGCCTTAAAATCCGATCCTTAAATGTATATCCCTTGGTCAGTTCCTCTGCCACTGTCCCCGGTTCACCCCCCGCAGGTTCCCCTGTTTCCAGCCCCCTTGTTCTCTCCTCTCCGGTTTCCGGCATAATTTTCCCTTCAACCTGTGCTACCGCATGGTGAAAATTTGGATCAAAACACCGGCCCTCAGCCTCTATCCTGCATACTCCTTCCTGGGAGAGCAGTTTAAACAGCTGACTGTAGATCATCTCCAGGCCCTGAACATGGGAGGAAGCAGCTTCTTCCCGGCGGGCTGACCCGATCGCCCGTTCCAGGTCGTCCAGCACTGGTAACAGTTTTTTAAAGAAATCACACAGTGCATACACTCGGGTATTTTCCTGTTGTTGGCGGTTAATTCGACGGAAATTGTCGAAATTCGCTCTTTCTCGCTGAAGCTGCTCAACCAACTCCTGTTTTTCTTGCCTCCAATTGGAAACGGTATCCGTATCGTCAGAGCCAAAAGGCAATTCTTTACCGGCAATTGCCTTCTCTTCATCACCGGGCAAGGTCTCACTGGATAGAGCGTTGTTTTCCGGCTGTTTTTTTTCAGCCTGTTTTGCTTTACCTGAAAAGCTATTTAACCGTTGATCTTCTTCACCCATGGTTTCACCTGCTTGCCAATATTGTTTTTTTTTATAATCTAGGTTAGACATACTACTTGGAGGCGCTTAAAATAAGATTCAAATAGTTTACCAGGTAGTTGACTATACCGATCACCCGGCTATATTCCATTCTAGTCGGCCCCAGAATGCCTACAGCACCTAGCGTTTTATCCTGAATACTGTAAGTGGCGGTTATTAAAGTGCACTCATGAATATCCTGAAGCATGTTCTCCTGCCCGATATTAACCGTTATCCGCCTGGCATCGGAGCTTTTTTCCAGCAGGTGGCTAAGCAATGCCTCCTGTTCAAACAGCGAAAACAACCGGCGGACTTTTTCCACGTCCTTAAATTCAGGCTGATTCAAAATATTGGTAGTTCCCCCCAGATATACCCTGACCTGCTCTTCTTCTTTTAAACTTTCTTCCAACAGCAGAAAAGCCTGTTCCAAAATTTCCAGCCGCCGGAACAGATCTCGCTTGAGCTCATTTATCAAGGAAGCGGTAACCTGGTCAATGGTCAGGCCATAAAGCTTATGATTAAGGTAATTTACCACCTGGTGCAGCTCACCCGGTGATAAGGTATAAGGAAGATCGATTATCTTGTTTTTAATAAAACCGGCATCGGTAATTAACACTACCAGACCTTGTTTTTCATTCAAGGGAAGAATTCGCATCTGTTTAAAAGCGGCTTTTTTAAACTGGGGGCCCATTATCAGGGCAGTATAATTCGTAGATAGGGATAACACCCGGGCGGCATTAAGGATTATTTTTTCGATTTCCCGCATTTTCTCGGCATTAAGAAGATCCTTTATAGCCTTCTCTTCTTTGTAATTAAGACCAATCCCCTGCATCAGGTTATCCACGTAATAGCGGTACCCTTTGTCAGAGGGGATTCTCCCCGCAGAAGTGTGCGGTTGCTCCAGGTAACCTGCCTCTTCAAGATCCGCCATCTCGTTGCGAATGGTAGCAGAACTTAAGCTTATTTGGTTAGAGCGGGCTACCGTGCGAGAACCAACCGGTTCCGCAGTACGGGTATAGTTTATCACTATCGCTTTCAAAATTTGTTTCTTCCGTTCGCTTAAGGGAGGCATTTTTTTCCTTATACCTTTACTGATTTTAGCACTCTATCAACCTGAGTGCTAATGTCAATTTAAAAAATAACACCCCCCGCTCTATTTGTCAAGGCCAGCCGGAAAAAAAGATCAGGCTAAAGCCACCTGCCTTTCCCGGGAATGAAAAACAGAGATAAAACACCGCCCTACAGCTTGATAACAAAAATCTAAAATCGGGGAACAAGAAAACCCATTGGTTAAAAAGATGTTTTGCGGGCGGGAAAACCTTATGCAAGCCGGATGCAGGTAAGACATTTTTTCGCAGCGCTCTAAGCAACCTAGAGGCCTATCTTCGAGTAAAAATTAACTTGTCCCACATGTTTAAAAACCGAGTATATATCTCCGCAACATTAATTACCACTGTTTTTCCGGCAAGAGTAATGGAAAATTCACCTGAAACATCCCGTTGCCAGGACAACACCCGTCCGGACTGCTCCGGAAAAATTATATCGCTAATTCCTTTTTCCGCCAATCGAAGACCCCCGTAAACTAGCAGCATGATTAATATTACCGCAGTCACGGTTAATATCCGTTTTGACATATCAAACCTCCTGCTCAGCCTTGGCGATTTTATAAAGAACAGTTAATATAAGGATGATCCAGCTTCAGAATTTTTATTCCTCCGCTTCAAAAAACGCCACGTAGGCCCTGGCCACTGCTTCCGCTAGATAGGGTATTGAGCGTAACGATTCATCAATACTATTTTCGTGCCCACCAATTTCCACCAATAATGAATAAGGGTGTAGATCCTGGTTATATACAAAATTCTGCTGGCGTACCCCCCGGGATAGGCCAGGGATTAAATTTTCCAGCTCGCGTTGAAGGCACAACGTAAATTTTAAATTTGTTTCAAATCCTTTATGTTTGGAACCGATGACAAACAATATTCTTCCAAAAATACTGTCCCCCAATTCGGCAGTGGTTGAAACCCTGGACACCCCATCCCGGTGAATATCCAGCACCAACCCGATCTGTTCCTGGTCTTGCAACAAGTTTTCAATAACCGGTCTGGCTTTCTCGTACGCATACTGTCGGGGTTGATCATAAATTTGCTGGTGATGAATAACCGTAAAACCATATTGCTCCTGTAGCAATTTGGCCAGCTCCTTTCCCAGCCGACATACCGACAGATCCATATTCTCTGTGAAAAGCACCTGTGAAGTTGGCAAAAATGACTCGGTAATATGGGTATGATAAATCAAAATTAACGGTTCGGTTCCCGCTTTAAAGGTTAATCCGGGGTTGATTTCATTTTCTACAACTGCTGATGAATAAGGGCGGGATAAATCTTCCTGCTCACCGGAAAACGCTGTGGGAAAAGAAGGGGATAATGCGGGCAGTGAAGGCAGCGAGCCCGCCCCCAGTTCGAAATTTAAAATTGTGCGGGGATCGCGAAGATCGACCCCGGTTATTGAACAAAACATCTCCAGGGCAGATCCGTAAACCGCCTGTTTTTCTATCACCGGAGGGGGGTCAAGACCCGGTATTGTGTTCCCCAGCGTCTTTTGTAAAACCGCTAACGGCCAGGTGTTGTCTGCTGGCTGATCAGGGCCGACAGAACAACTGTAATCAACGCTCATCAAACATTTCAGAACAACAATGGTAATCAGCGTGATCAACAGCAACAACGCCGGCATGTTTGCCGGCAATGTTCGGTTTTTTCTCTTAAGGCGCTTACGGGATCTCGGTCTGTACCAGGAAATTCTTCCAGGCAATACAATTTTCACCCCGAGGCTTGATAAATATTAATATTTATGCCGGCAGGCAAAAATTTATGATTTGCCTGTACGGCGTTTTGAGGCAGCCCTACCGACGGCAACTGTTCTTTATACCAATTAAACCTTCTTGCCGGAAAAGATGCCTGTCCTAAAAACAATATTAATTAAGCATATTTAACACCGGGGGGGTTTTTGGTATGATTACAATAAATCCTGGGAGGATTATTTGACTATGGATTTTTTAGAGAGGGGAATGCAAGATGGCTTACAGCATTACTTATCAGATACTGGCCGATCACCTGGTGACCGGCAACCTTTGTCCCGGTGAAGAGATCGGCCTGCGAATCGATCAAACCTTGACCCAGGATGCTACCGGCACCATGGCCTATCTTCAACTGGAGGCCCTGGGGATAGACCGGGTCAAAACCGGCCTTTCGGTAAGCTATGTGGACCACAATACCCTGCAGGGAAGCTTTGAAAATGCCGACGATCACCGTTACCTTCAATCCGTGGCCGCCCGTTACGGGATATATTTTTCGCGGCCGGGCAACGGGATCTGCCACCAGGTGCACCTGGAACGCTTCGGGATCCCCG
>CAYXBB010000044.1:0-12090 GCA_964463285.1 uncultured Syntrophomonadaceae bacterium
CGGTTCTTCTGGTCAGTAATGCTTGCTCTCATCATATTACCGAATCATTTTGTTATCTCCCGGGAAAAAGTGCGGATTACCAGCCTGAACCAGAAGAACCGTCCCCCTGGTTTCCCTTTCGATCCAGAGCTTCCCGCTGGATAGCGTTGATCCGGTTAATATAGAAATCGGTTAGTTCAGCCGAAATTTCTTCGGAATGACCCTCACCGTACACATGGTAGCTTGGTCGCTCCGGATCCGGCAAGATCAGGGCCCACCCTTCCGGGTGGTAGATCTTAAGGCCATCGATCATTTCAGTTTTTTGTCGGGAACTCTCCTGAACAAGGCGGCGCATAACCCGTCCCTTTTGGGCCCAAGGGCAAGATATTTCCCGCTCCAGAATCTTGACATCCGGTATTTCCTTAAGCAATCCGGACAAAGTTAAATCATGGGTCGCCAGAAAATCCAACAGGTAGACCAGGGCGGCAACACCGTCAAAACTTAGCGCCGCCGGCGAATAAACCCGCCGCTGCTCCTGCTGTTCCCGCTGTCCCAATTCCATCAGATCCCGGGGCGAAGCCTTGGCTCTGAGGACCCGCCCCCGGTAACGCCGGGCCAATTTCTCTACTGCCTGGGTGACATTTATGGGAATGGCCACCGGGCCGCCGCTTTTCTCTTCCCGAAAAGCCAGCAGGGACCATAAAGCAGTATACAAATCGCGGCTAACGGCCCGGCCGGTTTCATCAAACAACTGTAACTGCTCACCCTCCCCGTCAAAAATTACTCCCATGGAGGCGCTGTTTTGGCGGACCATTCGAGATATTTCCCGGGACTTTACCTGTAATCCGCTCCCCCGGCGCAAACCGTCCGGCAAGCCCGTTCCGGTTCCCCCGTGGCCGATGATGATAGTGATGCAGTGCAGGCGTTGCCATAGGGGAGCCGTCAGCCTTTGCAGGTACGGAGAGGGGTACCCCACCGCTATCCGGAACCCGGCCCGGGAAATTTTATCTACGGAAACATTCTCCAGCACCTCCTGCAGATAGAGTTGAGCCAAATCGGGCAGATTAAACATTTCCCCGGTCTCTTCCCCGGGCGGACGGTTAAAATCCTCCCTGAAATAAAGCTGCTCAATTTTTCGTTCCTGGCTCCTGGTCAGTGGAAGCCCGGCCTGATCCCAAAACCGGATCCTCAGATCGTTGTTCCCTTCGCCCAGGGCTGATACATGAATCCCCCCCCGGCTTTTCAGCAGGCAGATCGACCGGCGTACAATGGGGCTAATCAATTCTCCCGCGTCCAGCACCAGCACCCCTGCCGATAAAAGCCCCGATGCCAGGGCCTGTTTGATCATTACACAGGAAGGATGGCGTTCAGAGCTGATCACTACTACCTCCCGACCATCCAAAGAACCATATACGGCTCCCAGGCGGGCGGCCATCTCCGGAGTTAGGCTGCGGTTAACCATCCCCCGTATACCGTCCTGGCCAAAAATGGATCGGGAGATTTTATCACCCCAGATCAGGCTGTCCTGAAGTATAACCCCGCTCTCTACAGATTTGGCCGGCCAGACCTTTACCCCGGGTTTAATAACCGCTCCTTCCTGAACAATACTGCGATCTCCCACCACCGCCTCTTCAAATACTGCCGCCCGGGGGGCTAAAATAGCGGCAGTGCATAAAACTCCTCCCCGAAGGGCCGATCCCTTGCCTAAACACGCTCTTTCCCAGGTAATCCCCCGCTTGACCGTGGCCCGCTCCCCAACCAGGGTATAAGATCCCAGGACCGTCTCCTCCATGACCTGGGCACCGTTTTCAATTGTACAGCCCTTCCCCAGATAAATGGGACCGGTAAGCCGGGCCAGGGAAGATATGGTTGCCCCTTTCTCCGCCCAAACTCCCTGTTCCACCTGGGCAGCATTTATTTTTATTTTAACCTTCCCCTGGAGCACCCGGCGGTGGGCTCGGCAGTATTCCCGCAAATCTCCGATATCACACCAGAACCCGTCCAGCACGCACCCCTGCAGGGGCAGGTTTTGTTTCAACATCTCCGGGAACACATCTTTGCTGAAATCCACATCCCGTTCCGGTGGGATCAGATCTAGAACTTCCGGTTCCAGAATATAGATCCCCGTATTTACAGTATCGCTGAATACCTCGCTCCACCCGGGCTTTTCCAGGAACCTCTTAATTTTTCCCCGATCATCGATTAGCACAACCCCGTATTCCAGCGGATTATTAACCGCGGTAAGCACCAGGGTGGCTGCCGCCCCCTGATGCCGGTGATATTCCACCGCCTGGGTTAAATTAAAATCTGTAAGGGCATCCCCGCTGATTACAATAAAGGTTTCGTCCAGTTGACCGGAGGCATTTTTTACACTTCCGGCGGTACCCAGGGGATGATCTTCTATAAAATAATGAAAATTAACCCCGAATTTACGACCGTCGCCAAAGTGTTCCATAATCTGTTCCGGCTGGTACTGCAGGGTAACTTTTATATCCGTCACTCCATGTTCCTTAAGGAGTTCCACGCTATATTCCATTAAAGGCCGGTTCATCACCGGAACCATCGGTTTGGGACGATCACAGGTAAGCGGCCGCAGCCGGGAACCTTCACCCCCGGCCATGATCACTGCTTTCAAATAAATTCACCTCATTTTTTGTGATGTGTTTTCCCGGCACCGGCCATTCCACTCTTAATTGATAAATACACACCCTTGTACAATCCGACTGCCTGCAGATTATTAATAGGCCGCACACTGATCTCTGATCAACGTCCGGTAATTTTACCGTGGGAGGCATAACGCCCGGGAGGAGCTTCCACTGTCTCCGCCGGTTCCCCCTGCTCCGACAGTTCCGGCAAAGCAGGCTCCGCCCGCCATTTTTGGGCCTCCGGAGAAAATACCACTTTCTGGTATACTTCCTCAGTTTTCCGGGCAACCGCCTCCCAGGAAAATTTTTCCCGGACATCCATTAATGCACGCCTGGAAAGTCGGCTGCCATATTCAGGGTTTAATAAAATACGGCAGACCTGGCGGGCCAAATCCTCCGGCTGAACACATTTCGCCCGCAAGCCGTTAACCCCATGTTCCACCGTCTCCATAAAACCCCCGCAGTTATTCACCACCACCGGAACCCCGGTAGCCATTGCTTCCAGGGCTACCAGTCCGAAAGGCTCATAAAGACTGGGAAAAACCGCCACGTCGGCGGCGGCATAAAGCTGGTTCCGGGTCTCTTCATCGACATATCCTATAAAATGTACCGCTCTTTCCAATCCCAGGCGACCGGCAAGTTGATGAAGTTCCTGCTCATAGGGTCCCCGCCCGGCTACCACCAGGTGTGCCCCGGCAACCTGTTCTCGGATCGCCGGCAGCGCTTCCAGCAATGTTTGCACTCCTTTTTCCCTTACTAGACGCCCGATAAAAAATATCAGTTTTTCCCCGGGAGCAGCGTAGCGCCCCCGAAAGGTCGGATCCGCCTCCCCCACCTGGAATGCTGCCGGGCGGATCCCGTTAAAAATAACCTCTATCTTATCTGTAGGCAAAGAAAATACCTGTTCCAGTTCCTCCTGCATAAACCGACTGCAGCAGATCACTTTCCAGGCCTCATAGGTAAGCCACCATTCCACTTCGGAGATATAAAGTTGCTCCCGGTTATGTAGGCCGTTATTCCGCCCGTATTCCGTAGCATGGATAGTTGCCATCAATGGCAGATGATAGATATGTTTTAATCCCCTGGCCGCATAGGTTACCAACCAATCGTGAGCATGCACCAGATCATATTCTTCATGGCGACAAAGCGCAGCCCCTTTCTCCATCATGGCGAAATTTAACTGTTGCATCCAGGAGAAAAAATTTAGGGGTTGAACGTGGCAGGGTTTGACCCTGTGTACCGCTACTCCTTCTCTAACCTCGAATTCCGGAAGTCTCTCTTCCAGGGCAGTAATTACATCTACCTGATTCCCCTCTAGAACCAGAGCGCGGGACAGCCCGGCTACATGATGGGACAAACCCCCGATCACCCGGGGAGGATACTCCCAGGATAACATCATGATCCTCATAGGATACACACTCCTGCAGTTTTATACCGTTGGGATCAGGCATGGCTGATCCGCTCCAAGGCAAGGGCTAAGGGCATCGGTATTTGCCGGCGGGTTCTCCACCCGGCCCAATTTAGGAAAGCGCCCCGGCGGGAATTGCTCTCTGTATTATTCCCAATACCCTTAACTTTACCAACCGCCGGCGGCCTCTTTTTCTGTTAACATTGTTTTTACGGTTAGCCCGCTTTTGTCGGCATTTATTATAACCGCGCCATGAAGATCGTTGCGGAAAGTGGGCACATCCGCCCGATGTAGGGCCTCCAGGGTAGTGGGATGGGGATGTCCAAAGGGATTACCATCGCCAACCTGGATAACTGCTATATGAGGGTGGGCGGCCTTGATTAAACGAGGCAAATCAGGCAGGGGTCCGCCATGGTGGGGTAACAGCAACACCTCGGCCTCCAGTTTTGTCGATTGGCGGCGGAGTAGATCCTGCACAGCAGCCTGTTCAATATCTCCGCAGAATAAAAATCTTGCACCGGGATGCAAAAGTCTCAGGACTATTGAATTATTATTCTCTTCACTGCCGGTGGCATCATACAAACGCTGCGGCGGCCCCAGCACCTCCAGCGTTAACCCAAAACCGGTCCACCTACCGCCGACCTGAACCTTCCTTACTGGAATTCCTCGGGAAAAAGCCTCTTCAAGTGCCTCTTCGTAATAAGGCGAGTTTCCGGGGTGGGGGGAGATCCAGATAGACTTAACCGGAATAGATTTCAACAGGGGCCGCAGACCACCGAAGTGGTCCTCGTGGGGATGAGTGATAATCACCAGGTCCAGGGAACGTACTCCCCGGTAGCGCAAGAAAGGAAGCAGTACCTGTTCCCCTGTTTTCCCGGGATCTCCGGGCTCTCCGGGATCGCCTGTAAACCGCACCTCGCCTCCACAATCAATCAAGATCCGCCCCCGGCCGGATTCCACCAAAGCAGATGCCCCCTGCCCCACATCGATAAAGGTTATAGTAACCTTTTGCTGCCCGGCGGCCGGCAATAACACGCTGCCCCACATTAGGGCTACCGCCAGGGCCAGCACGGTCACCAGCAGGTGAAACGGCCGCATCCACCGAAATAGGGTAATCCCGGAAAATAGGCCGGCCTTTCCCCGCAAACCGACAGGCCTTGGTGCTCCGGAGGTTCCGCTCATTCCGGACGTCTCATCAACAACATGGGAAGCCCGGACGGAAGGTGCAGGGGAAACCATATTCTGTGCAATCCGCAATTTAAGGCGCCCCTCCCGAAGGCGATAATATTTAATTAGGATTAAACTTAGGAAAACATAATAACAGGCCCACATTAATATAGACGGAGTATAGAGGGGGATATAAAAACCGATAAAGCGGGAGAGGCCGGTCACCATTAGAATATATTTCAGCAACAAAAGCACACCCGAGAACAGGGGCTGGGCCAGCACCGGAGAAGCTAGCTGAAGAAAAGCCGCCACCAGCCCCAAGCCTACTACCATCGGCATCACCGGCAACAACAGGAGATTAAACCAGAGCACGCCCAAGGGAACATGTTGAAAGTGGAGGGCACAAATCGGAAGAACACCCAGCTGGGCCGCTAAGGTCACTGCCGCCAGAGAACGTATGAAAAAAGGAATTTTGAAATGCTTAAACAAATCTATTATAGGCGGGGTGGCGTAAATAATGGCCAGAGTCGCGGTATATGAAAGCTGGAACCCAGCAGTAAACAGTTGAAGAGGATTTAACAACAGGGTCATCAGGGCAGCAATAGAAATCGCCGTGGGCAGATCATTCTCCCGATCCAGGAGCAGTGCCCCCGAGGCCATGGAAAACATTACCGCCGCCCGTAAAGCAGGAGGACGCATCCCGGTCAGGTACGCATACCCGAAAATTATAAGCACCGCTATAGCCGGTGGCAGAGGCCCTTTTATTCTAAGTCGGCGGCAAAACCCTAAAAAAAGAGCCGCCACCAGACCTACATGCAATCCCGAAACAGCCAGCAGGTGCGCAACCCCGCTGTTTTTAAAATTCTCTTGCACCGCTTCCGGCAAAAGATGACGCTGCCCGAATAGGATTGCCGACAGCAATTCGGCACAAGGAGAGGGAAGGCCGAATTTAATTCCCTCAACAAGTTGCGCGCGCAGCTTGAGAACAAAATCCGTCAAAGGGCTAACCTCCCCGGGTCCCAGCGAAACAACCTGATAAGGCCTTACGTGCATAATTCCGCCGATGCCCTGAGTGCGCAGATAAAACTGATAATCAAACCCGCCCGGGTTACGTCGTCTGCGGGGTTCATCAATCACTCCCCGCAGGCGCAGTTTCTCCCCAAACCAATAGGGCTCTTGATCCTCTCCATAAACCTTTACCAGTAGTTTTCCGGACACCGGAAAACGCCCCCATTGGTTTTCCACCGTTTGCGCCCGCAGATGATAAGAAATATTATCTTCCAACCGTAGGGGCTCTTCCACTACCGTCCCCTCAACAAATAGCGGGTAACCGGAATAAGTTAACCCATTCCCGGAAGAAGATCCAAGCGAAGCAAAAAAGGAGACTGCCCCGGCGCCAGAGGCAATCAGCAGCAGAATTACCACAAAAGGTGAGAGAATTTGCCTCCAGAAAACTGCTCCTACCGCCACCGTCAGCATAAATCCACCCAGCCAGATCACCACAGTGTGGCTATCCAGCCAAAACCATCCTAAAACTATGCCCGCGGTATAACTTACAGTTAAGGCTACCAGCGGTCGGTTAATATTAAAAACATTAGGCTTACCCATACCATTTAACTCAACTTAACCTGTTTTACTAAGATCCTACAGGTATGGTTAATTATGTCAATGGGAGTCTTGAACCTGGCAACCTCAAATGACACTTGTAAGGACATTAAATTTCAGTTATAGTTACACAACCGGATTAATTTTCTAATTATTTTTCTGGAGGTGCAAAAATGAAGAATACCCCCTTGTATGAGGTAAGAAAAATTCGTGATTTGCGAGATATGCTTCAGCAAAGCGTGGCCCTGTACGGAGATCATCCGGCATTCATGGTAAAAAGAGAGCGGGGCGGCCCTTACATAAATGTGACTACCAGGGAATTCTCGGAAGATATCAATAAATTTGGAACCGCGCTTCTGCATCGGATTAATACCGGTAGCCGGGTGGCGATTCTCGCCGAAACCCGTTACGAGTGGTATGTGTCCTATTTTAGCGTAACCAACGGAACCGGGATCGTTGTGCCCCTAGATAAGGAGTTGCCGGGGCAAGAGATCGCCGGCATGCTGAACCGGGCCGAAGTGAGCGTTTTGATTTACTCTGCGTCCAAACAAAAACTAATTGATGGGATCATTGAGGATATACCGGGTGTTAAGATATTTATATGCATGGATCGCCTGGAAGATCGGGAAGGCGTTCTTTTTTTTGCGGATCTCCTGGAGGAAGGCCGCCGGCTTCTTGCGGAAGGAAATCACTCCTTTCTTGATGCACCGGTTGATCCGGAGGCGATGACAATCCTGCTGTTCACCAGCGGCACCACGGCCGAAGCCAAAGCAGTTATGCTCTCCCAAAGGAATATCTGTGCCAATCTGGAAGGTATGTGCTCCATGCTTTACATCGGCCCCGAAGATACATTCCTGTCGGTGCTGCCGCTACATCACACCTACGAATGTACCTGCGGGTTCCTTTGCCAGGTTTATCGTGGTTCCACCATTGCAGTCTGTGAGGGATTGCTTCAGATCACCAAAAACATTAAGGAAAGCAAGCCAACCATAATAATCGTAGTGCCACTCATGCTGGAAATGTTTCACCGGGCCATCATGAAAAAGGCAAAGTCCACCAAGAAAATGGCCCGTAAATTTGAATTTGGCAGGAAGCTAACGAAATTCCTGTTGTTGTTCGGAATCGATCTGCGGCGCAAAATATTTGCACCCGTGCACGAAAGCTTCGGCGGCAGACTAAGGCTGCTCATCTCTGGCGGCGCCGCTATCGATCCAAGGATATTGAGGGATATGCAAGATTTGGGCCTGGCCTGTGTCCAGGGATATGGCCTAACGGAATGCGCGCCCATCCTGGCTCTTAATCGGGATGTTTATTTCAAAAACCATGCCGCTGGTTTGCCCCTGCCCGGGGTTGAAATCAAGGTGGTCGACCCGGATGAGGACGGTATCGGCGAGCTGGCCGGTCGCGGACCCAACGTGATGCTCGGCTACTATAAAAATCCGGAAGCAACGGCAGAAGCAATCGACAAAAATGGTTTCTATCATACCGGGGATTTAGGTTACATTGACGAGGATGGATTCTGCATTATCACCGGGCGAAAGAAAAATGTTATCATAGCCAAGAATGGAAAAAATATTTTCCCGGAAGAAATTGAACTACTGCTCTCGCTTTCTCCCTATGTAACAGAATCCCTGGTATCCGGCGAGGAGGGCCATCGTGATGATATCATCCTAACCGCCACGATTTATCCGGATATGGAAGCCGTAGAGAAGCTGTTGGGGCCGGATCCGGTTAGGGATGACATTCAGGCACTGTTGGAGGAAGAGGTTAAAAAAGTAAATCAACAGCTGGTCCCATACAAGCGCATCCACCGGGTGATCTACCGGGATACGGAATTTGAAAAAACAACCTCCAGGAAAATTCGCCGACAATATAAATAAAATATAAATAATATTATTACCGGGACCGATCCATGCTGCCGCTTTGAAAACCAAGCAGATCCAGGGTTACATATTGAAAGCCCAGTTGTCCCAAGTATGCGGCAATTTTCTCGCAATGTGCCAGCACCCGGGGTTGATCCGGTGTCGGCACCTCGATTCGGGCAATCGTCCCATGGTAGCGTACCCTTAGCCCCCCTTTGAATCCCAACTGTTTAAGAAAACGCTCCGCCCGGGCTACCTGTTGCAGCTTTTCGGGATCCAATCTTTCCCCATAAGGAAATCGGGTAGCCAGACAAGGCGAAGCAATCCGGTCCCAGGTGGGCAGGCCACAGGCCCTGGATAGCCGCCGGATCTCCGGTTTGGTCAGCCCCGCCTCCAGCAGGGGACTGTTGATACCCCACTCCCGGGCGGCAGCCAGGCCGGGACGGTATTCGTTTAAATCATCAAAATTGGATCCCTCCAGCACCGTCGGCAGTTTATATTGCCGGGCAAGTTCCAACAGGCATCCAAACAGCTTCCGTTTGCAAAAATAACAGCGCTGCGGTGTATTAAGTAAAAATTCTTTCCGGGAAAGTATTTCGAACGGGATAACCTGGTGTTTTACCCTCAAGAATCCGGCAATCTTTTTCGCCACCGGGATCTCTTCCTCCGGCAGAAGCCCGGAGTCTGCAGTCACCGCCAGCACCTTTTTCGATCCCAAAACCTGTTTGGCCTTATAAAGCAGGAAGGTGCTGTCAACCCCCCCGGAAAAAGCTACTATCACACCAGCATATTCCTGCAGCAGGCGGTCGAGCTTTTCTGTTTTCCTACGCGTCTCTTGCCCGGTTTCTTCCGGCTCCATATCAACTGCACCCCTTTGGCAGCCCGCCCATTGGTGAGCCGGTAGGACAGGACAGCTTTCCGGTAAGATCCACTATCCGGGCGATCTTCTCTTTCACCAGGTATTCTTCAAGTCCCCTGATAATCTCGGGCATTATCAGGGGATTTTTAAAATTGAAAGCCCCTACCGCCACCGCATCCGCTCCAGCCAGTATAAATTCCAGGGCATCGCGAGCACTACAGATCCCGCCCATACCGATTATCGGCACCGGGACCGCCCGGGCCACCCGCCAAACCTGATAAAGAGCCACCGGCTTGATGGCCGGGCCGGATAGCCCCCCGATTATGTTCCCCAGTACCGGACGACAGTGATTCAGATCTACCGCCATGCCCGGCAGGGTATTGATCAGCGAGATCGCTTCCGCACCCGCCTCTACCACCGCTTCGGCCATTTCCTCTATGCAGGCCACATTGGGGCTAAGCTTTACAATCAGGGGCAGAGAACAGCTTTTCCTGACTGCTGCAGTTACCGCCGCCGCCTGTCGGGGACAGGAACCGAAAGCCAACCCTCCCTCCCGCACATTGGGGCAGGAGATATTCAGTTCCACTCCGGCGATATCTCCGGATTCCTCCAAACGGGCGGCCAGCTCTACATACTCCTTAATTGTGTACCCGGCCAGGTTAACTATAACCGGTACCTGGAAGCGGCGCAAGAACGGAAGTTTCTCCCGTAGAAAGATCTCTAAACCGGGGTTTTGCCAGCCGATAGAATTTAAGATTCCGGAAGGGGTTTCTGCAATACGGGGAGGAGGGTTCCCAGCCACCGGCTTTAGCGTAACTGATTTTACCACCACCGCCCCCAGCAGGTTTAAATCAAAAAAACGGGCATATTCTTCGCCAAACCCGAAGGTTCCCGAGGCCGGCATCACCGGGTTTTTAAGTTTGATCCCGGCAATTTCCACTGACAGATCAGGCAACACCATCCGACTCCTCTCCAAACAAAAATTATTCTAATTCAAACCACCGGTTTTATGAACATTCCCCCGGATTCCCCGCAAACTGCCCCATTCTCCATCACTACCCGGCCGCGAACGACCGTCAACACCGGGATCCCTTTCACCCTGAACCCGTCAAAGGGGGTGATTTTAGACTTGCTATGCAGCTTCTCCGCCCTGAGCACCTTCTCGGCGTTCATATCAATAATAGTAAAATCGGCATCGGCACCTTTAGCAATTATTCCCTTACGGGGATAAAGATTAAACCGCCGGGCCGGGTTCTCGGAAGCCAGGGCGACAAACCGGTTTAAAGACAACCGTCCCCTGTTTACTTCGGTCAACATCAGGGGAACCAGCGTCTCCACCCCACAAAAACCGGAAACAGCCTCCCAGATATTGGATTTAAGTTTTTCACTCGGGGTATGCGGAGCATGATCGGAGGCTAAAATTTCCACCGTTCCGGAAGAAATTGCCTCCCACAGTGCCTCCCCATGCCCGGGAGGTCGCAACGGAGGATTTACTTTTAGCAGAGAGCCCCGCCGTTCCATCCACCGGTTGTCCAGCAAAAGATAGTGGGGTGCGGTTTCCGCCGATAGATCGATATCAACCTCTTTGGCTCGCCGGACCTCTTCCACTCCCTGCCTGGAACTTAAATGGCAGATATGAAGCCTTACCCCGATTTTTTGCGCCAGGTCGGCCATCCGGCGGATCATCTCCGCTTCTACCCGGGTCGGGCGGCTTTCCAGATGAGCTGCGGGATCAGTTCTTCCCTCCCGCTTAAGCCGGTCCACCCGGGCGGCGATCGCCCGACCCTCTTCGGCGTGCACCGCGCAGCATAGCCCTGTCCCGGCAACAATGTTCAGGGCGATCCTTATATATTCATTTTTGGGAGGGGCCAGGGGACCTGCCACTTCACTGAGAAACAGCTTAAAACCCGCCACCCCGGTCTCCGCCAGTTTTTCCAGCTGATTAACGCTCTCAAAGGTTAAAGCCGCCATCAGAGAATAATCAACCCACGAACTGCCGGCAGCCAGTTTTAATTTTTCAGCCAAAGCGGCGGGCCCGGTGGTCGGAGGTGTTACGTTGGGCATGTCAATGACCGTAGTGATCCCGCCGCAGGCCGCAGCCAAAGAGCCGCTGTAGAAATCCTCTTTATAGGTTAAGCCGGGAGTGCGGAAATGGACATGGGCGTCAATCAAGCCCGGCAGGATAAATTTCCCGGAAGCATCGATCACCCTGGTAGCCTCCGGACGTTCATCACCCTCTACAAAACCGGCGATCCGTCCGTCTTTAACCAATATTCCCGTCCGGATCGTTCCGGAGGGATTGACCAGCATTCCCTGTTTTATGTAAAGATCGAACAGCATATTTGCCTCCGGCCAATGATGATTGCAACATGGTATAATGTTATCGCATTACCCACCCGCCATCAACCATAATGATCTTGCTCATAGACACCCGCGAAGTTTTACTTTCCCACGGGGTGGGCATAAAATGTAGTGTGGATCGTTATTTTCGGAAACAGTGATTGCGAAAAGAGGTGTGACTTGAATAAAATTAGCAAACATCTGCCCTTGGTGTCAGGATTACTG
>CAYXBB010000045.1:0-12088 GCA_964463285.1 uncultured Syntrophomonadaceae bacterium
GGTTATGGCATGTTTCCCGATTTCCCTGAACCCGGTGGTAGGGGCGGGGTTCCATCCCCGCCCGGTTAAATATATAATTGATGGTTAAATGAAACAAAATGCGAGAAAGAAAACAAATCAGGTTATCGGATTATGATTATTCCCAAACCGGGTTTTACTTTATAACCATCTGTACAAAAAACAAACAAAAAATATTGTCAACCATTACAGGCGGTGATCCTCATGCGACGCCGAATGTGGAATTGACCTTACTTGGAAAGGAAATCGTAAAAACCGTAAATTTTATTGAAAACCACAATCCGGATGTTTTGATTGACAAATATATTATTATGCCGAATCATATCCATGCCATAATTATTTTGGGCGGGGATGGAACCCCGCCCCTACACAAAATCATTGGACAACTAAAATCTTTTACCACCAAACGATATAATGATATTAACAAAACCAAAAATCAGATTCTATGGCAACGCAGTTATTACGACCATGTGATAAGAAACGATCGGGAATACCGGGAGGTATGGAATTATATAGACATTAATCCCCTAAAATGGGAAGATGATAAATATTACATTTAATGTCGTAATGTTTTTATGAAAGCCTGCGGGACGGTAATATACGTACAAACTTGTCTTGAACCTGGCGGGATGGCGCTATTCCCTCCGAATATCCCGGTACCCCCGAGCCGGTGGTGGGGGCGGATTCCACCCCCCCGGCGGCAGATGTACCTGGTTATGGCATGTTTTCCGATTTCCCTGAACCCGGCGGTAGGGGCGGGGTTCCACCCCCGCCTCGCCCGTGATTACCCAACCTCGTAAAAGGGGATAAACCGGCGGCAGTTAATGTTATAATTGGACAGAACGGCATCGCCGGCCTGTTGCCCGGCAGCTTCGGGGGAAAAGTGGTGGTAAAAATCAAAACCTACCGGATATATGAGAGATTTATTAAAAGATGGTTGGATATTTTGTTTGCCTTTATATTGTTGCTGGTATTGAGCCCGCTACTATTATTTCTGGCCCTGCTGGTAAAAATTAATTTAGGCAGCCCGGTGCTCTTCAAACAGCAAAGGCCCGGGTTTAAGGGAAAATTATTTACCATCTACAAATTCAGAACCATGACCGACGAAAAAAATAAAAATGGGGAACCGTTGCCCAATCACCTCCGCCTGACCGGGTTTGGGCGGGCCCTGCGGGCCAGTTCCCTGGACGAGCTGCCCGAGCTGCTGAATATCCTGAAGGGCGATATGTCCTTTATCGGGCCACGACCCCTGCTGGTTGAATATCTTCCCCTGTATAACGAACAGCAGAAACGCCGGCACGACACAAGACCGGGAATGTCGGGCCTGGCCCAGGTTAGCGGTCGCAATGTAATAACCTGGGAAGAAAGGTTTGGCTATGATGTTGAATATGTAGAGAACGTCTCTTTCCGGTTAGATCTGAAGATTGCTTTTAAAACAGCCATAAAGGTTATAGACAAAGATGGAATAAACAGCAGTGAGCTTGTGACTATGGAGAAGTTTAAAGGAACTGAGGAACCGGCTCCTTGATATTGAACTACCCGCAAAGGGGTAAGGTTATATGAAAAATCTCTGTATATACGGCTGTGGCGGCCTGGGCAGAGAAATCGCCGATCTGGCCCGGCGGATAGGCCAATGGGGAAGGATTGCTTTCGTTGACGACAATATAACCGGCAGGGAAGTAGACCGGATTAAGGTTTACACCTTCGAAGAAATGAAAACCCAATTAACCGGAAACGGGCTGGAGGTAATTGTTGCGGTTGGCGAGCCTGTTGTTAGAAAAGCAATATATGAAAGATTGGCGAATAATAAATTAAACTATGCCAAAGTTATAGATCCGGGATTTATCTTATCGACCTCCTCCTCGATTGCCGGGGGCACCGTTGTTCATACCGGGGCCATAGCCACCTGCAATGTGCATATCCAGGAAGGTTGCTTAATTAATAAGCAGGCTGTGATTGGCCATGATGTAACAATCGGCAAATACAGTGTTATTTCTCCCAGTGTGTCGATCGGGGGAAATGTAAATATCGGTTCCGGTTGTTATTTGGGTAGCGGAGCTATTATCAGGAACGGAATCGATATTGGCACCGATTCCATTATCGGTATGGGAGCAGTGGTTTTAAGTGATGTGAAACCCAATTCAGTTATGGTCGGCAACCCCGCCCGCCGGATCAGAGATAATTTGAACAAAAAGGTCTTTCGTTGAATTTCGCCGGAAAAAAATTATAAAAAAGCCTGGGTTATCAGGCCGGGCAGGCGGGTAAGAGCGTCGAGGGAATAAACAGTGACGAATAAAAGAACAATCTGGATAATGAACCATTATGCCACCAACATGTTTTTTAATGAGGGTGGGCGTCATTACTGGTTTGCCGAAAACCTGCTGGAAAGCGGTTATGAGCCCACCATATTTTGCGCCCGCACCAGACATAACCTCGAAGAGCCGGTGGCTATTCCCCAAGGCAAGTACCTCAGAAAAACTACCGGGGCCAAAAATATTCCCTTTGTATTTGTTAAAACAACAAACTACCGGGGAAGCGGGGGGCAGCGGATAAGAAACATGGCGGAGTTTTCCTGGAACCTCTACCCGGTGGCCGGAGAATATGCCCGCCTTTACGGAAAACCGGCGGTGATCTTGGCCTCCAGTGTTCACCCCCTTACCCTGGTGGCGGGAATCAAGATCGCCAAAAAATTCCGGGTCCCCTGTATATGCGAGATCCGGGATCTCTGGCCGGAAAGCCTGGTGGCCTATGGATTGCTGAAGGGTAACAGTTTAACTGCAAAGGTTCTGTACCGGGCGGAGCGGTGGATCTATGAACAGGCCGATTCCATTGTTATGACCTGGGAAGGCGGGAAGGACTATATCTGCCACCGGGGATGGGATAACAGAATAGATCTCGGTAAAGTAAAACATATCAGCAACGGGGTTTCCCTGGAGGCTTTTGATAAAAACAGCGAAGAATACCAGGTAGCGGACCCGGACCTGGACAATAAGGGGTATATAAACCTGGTATATGCCGGTTCCCTGGGAAAGGTTAACCACCTGGGGCTTTTGCTGGATGCGGCCAAGATAATTCAAAACCGGGGACCTGCCCGGTTCCGGTTTTTGATCTATGGATCCGGGGAAGAAAAAGAAGCCCTTGAAAAAAGGTGCCGGGATGAAAACCTAGACAATGTAATGTTTAAAGGCCGTATTGAAAAAAAATTTGTTCCCTCGGTATTGAAAAAAGCCCGGGTGAACATCCTGCATAATGCCAGTACCTCCCTGGACAAGTATGGGCAGAGCCAGAATAAACTTTTTGAATACCTGGCTGCCGGGAGGTGTATAGTGCAGACCTACTCCACGGGCTACAGCATTATAGAAAAACATAACTGCGGCATATGTGCGCCTCTGCAAAACGCGGAGGAGATTGCCCGGGCGCTGCTTGAAGCCGGCACCAGCGAAGAACAGAATAAAATCATGGGAGCCAATGCCAGGAGGGCTTCCCCTGAATATGATTTTCGCCGGTTAACGGATAAATTGATAGCCATAATCAAGGACCTGGAGGGGGAGCCTGTTGAATAACCTGTTTAAAAGGATCGTCGCCGGGGAGGATAAAATTTCTGTTACTGGATTGGGCTATGTGGGCCTGCCGCTGGCGGTGGCTTTTGCCCGCAAGGTGAGCGTAGTGGGCTTTGACATAAACAGGGAAAAAATCAGTCTTTATAAATCGGGAATTGATCCTACCGGAGAGGTGGGGAACCGGGCAGTAAGAGAGTCGAGTATTGAGTTTACCGACGATGAACAAAGACTTGCCGAAGCAAGGTTTCATATTGTAGCCGTGCCTACTCCGATCAATGCCGATAAAACACCCGATCTTTGCCCGGTGGAAGAGGCCAGTAGAATAATTGGGCGTCATCTAACCGACAAATCAATAGTGGTATATGAATCCACCGTATATCCGGGGGTTACCGAGGATATTTGCATACCGGTATTGGAGAGGGAATCGGGTTTAACCTGCGGGGTGGATTTTAAAATCGGTTACTCGCCGGAAAGAATTAACCCCGGCGACCGGGTCCATAGGTTTGAAAACATAGTGAAGATTGTTTCCGGCATGGATGGGGAAAGCCTTGACCTGATAGCCCGGGTGTACGAACTGGCGGTTGAGGCCGGAGTTCACCGGGCCGGTTCGATCAAGGTAGCCGAGGCGGCCAAGGTGGTTGAGAACAGCCAGCGGGATATAAATATTGCCTTTATGAATGAACTGGCCATGGTGTTCGACAAAATGGGAATCGATACCGGAGAGGTGATCGAGGCCATGAATACCAAGTGGAACGCCCTCGGGTTTTACCCGGGGCTGGTTGGCGGCCACTGTATCGGGGTTGACCCCTATTACTTTCTCTATAAGGCCGAAAAATTGGGTTATCACAGCCAGATTATCCTTTCCGGCAGGAAAATAAATGACGGAATGGCCAGATTTATCACCGGGACCATCATTAAAAAGCTGATCCATGCCAACAAAGTGGTGAAGCAATCAAAGGTTGTTATCCTGGGCCTAACCTTTAAAGAAAACACCGCCGACATAAGAAACTCAAGGGTTATAGATATTATTGAAGGTCTTAAGGAATACGGAATAGAACCGGCTGTGGTTGATCCCTGCGCTGATGCCGCCGCGGCCAAAAGGGAATACGGGATTGAACTGGTGGATCTCGAAGATATAAAAAAAGCCGATTGCCTGGTATTTACCGTTGCCCATGACCGGTTTAAACATCTGGGCCCTGAGGAGCTGGACTCCATGTTTGGGGATGGGGGAAACGAAAACAAGGTAATTATCGATGTTAAAAGCATCCTGAACCGGTCTATGCTGGAGAAAAAAGGGTATAGTTACTGGAGATTATAGTTGAAAGAGAAGGCCCGGGCGATGAAGGTTTTGCATATCAACTCCTATTATAATGGCAGCATATTTTATAAAAATATGTATGACAAACAGATTGACAGCGGTTTGGCCATTGAGGTGTTCGTGCCGGTGCCCTTGCCCCGTAAAAAGCCGGGAACGGAGGCGGAGGGGAGTGGGGATCTGGGAGCCTATACCAGGGTCCGTGCTAATCACCACCGGTGGGATCGATTGCTGTTTCATTTAAAACACCGCAAGATTTACCGCGATCTTACCAGGTGGTTTGATCCCAAGAGCTGCTCTATGGTTCATGCCCATTCTTTGTTTTCCAACGGCTATATTGCCCTGAAACTCAAACAGGATTTTAATGTCCCCTATGTGGTGATGGTCCGAAATACCGATATCAATATATTCTTTAGGTATATGATTCATTTAAGGAAACTCGGGATTCAAATAATGAACGAGGCCAAACATGTGGTATTTTTATCAAAATCCTACCGAAACAGGCTGATTGAGCGGTATGTGCCCCCCGGTTTAAGGGAGGGTGTTTTTAATAAATCGGCAATTATCCCCAATGGCCTGGATGATTTCTGGTTAAATCATAAACCTGATGAAAAAAAAGAGGCCCCGGGAAATAGAATTAAAATATTATTTGCCGGTCGGATAACCCGGGGGAAAAACGTATCCATCACCATAAAGGCCTGTAAAATATTGTTGTCTCGGGGGTATGAGGTAAAATTCACGGTGGTCGGAGGCATTAAAGACAGGGCAGAGTACCGGGCCATTAAAGCCCATGATTTTGTGACCCAGGTGGAGCACCTGCCGAAGGAGAAATTGATAGACCTGTACCGGGCCGGCGATATATTTGTGATGCCTTCTAAAAGAGAGACCTTCGGCCTGGTCTACGGGGAGGCCATGAGCCAGGGACTGCCGGTTATCTATACCCGGGGGCAGGGCTTTGACGGCCAGTTTGATGAAGGGGTGGTGGGGTATTCCGTAGATTGCAACTCGGCGGAGGAGATAGCGGACCGGGTGATAGATATATTGGTTAATTACGAGCAGATATCAAAAAACTGCCTTTTAAACGTGGGCAAATTTGATTGGCGCAAGATCACCCGGGAATATACTCGGTTATATTCAAGCTAAATTCCCTTTAATCTCCCTTTTAGAAAAAGAAAGTTGATAGAATCCTTATCTGTAAAAAAGGTTTTTCCCCTTGTCCCGTTATTTTGGGAGATAAGGGGGATTTTAGGTGGGGAGGAGTTTGGTTGACCCGGTCGAAAAAAGCAGCAAAATCCATCTTCATTATGATCTTGTTTGGGATAGGCGGCAAGCTCCTGGGATTTATCAGGGAGATGTTGATCGCGGCAAAATTCGGTTCCGGGATGGAAACTGACACTTTCTTCATTGCCTTAGCCGCCACCGGGCTTTTTACATCTCTATTAACCCAATCGCTTAGCACCACCATGATTCCGGTAATGTCGGAGATAGAAAAAAATGAAGGCAAGTCCGGGAAAAAAAGACACACCAGTAATCTTTTAAATATCGTAATCCTGGTTTCCCTAGCCCTGGTAGCCGTAGGGTGGCTGCTTTCCCCTTTAATTATTAAAATACTGGCCCATGGTTTCAAAGGCAGCCAATTTGATCTGGCGGTGACCATGATGAGAATTGGATTGCCGGTAATGATATTTGCCGGGATTGTGGGGGTTTACCGGGGCTACCTGCAAAGTGAGATGAGGTTTCTGGAGTCGGCTGCCGCTTCATTTCCCCTCAACCTTACCTATATTTTATTTTTGGTTTTTCTAACAGGTTATTTTGGGATCCGGGGATTGATGGTGGCCAGCGTGCTGGCGGGAGGGGCCCAGATCCTGATTCAGCTACCCGGGGTTAAAAAAACCGGTTATCAGTACCGACTCTTTTTAAATCTCAAGGATCAGTATATAAAAAAAATATGCTATCTGGTTTTGCCGGTGCTGATCAATATAGCGGTGGGCGACCTGAATGCGATAGTAGATCGATCCATGGCCTCCAAATTGATCGAAGGAAGCATATCCGCCCTTAATTATTCCACCAGGCTCAATGGTTTCGTGCTGGCTATTTTTATAACCGCCATAACCACGGTATTCTTCCCCATGTTTTCCCAGGAGGCGGCTAAAGAAAACCAGGACACCTATAAAAAACTGATTAGGAGTGCTTTTAATGTTATTTTGTTGATCACCGTGCCGGCCTCAGTGGGAATAATTGTATTGGCCCGTCCGGTGGTAAGATTGGCCTTTGAAAGAGGCGCCTTTGATCCGGTGGCGACCCAAATGACCTCGGTAGCGTTATTGTTTTATTCCCTGGGCCTGGTAAGCATGGCCCTGCGGATTCTCATGGATAGGGTTTATTATTCACTGCAGGATGCTAAAACGCCGATGTATAATGGCATTTTGGCCCTGGCCTTAAATGTTATTTTGAACCTGATCCTCATCGGGCCTATGGCCCATAGCGGGTTGGCCCTGGCAACCTCGATTTCAAATACCGTTACCACCGGTTCGTTGATCTATGGGTTAAAAAATAAAATTGGGGGCCTGGGGTGGTCGAAACTTGCCCGGTGTGGTTTAAAATCCCTGGTTTCTTCCCTGGCCATGGGCCTGCTGATTTATTTTATTTACTATCCGCTGGAAAGCAAAACAGCGGGGAGCACCCTGCTGCAGTCGGCACTGCTGCTGGGAGTAATTATATTTGGGGCATTGATCTATTCTATTATGATATACCTATTGAAGGTTGATGAGGCCGGCTGGGTGGTTAACTTGGCTAAAAAGAAACTCGGGTTGTAGCTGCCGGCTTATCCGGGAATTAAACTAAACAGTTTTGATTTGATGAACGCTCCTATTTACCACTATTATCCCTGATTCTGTATAGGTTTAAGGTCCGGGGCCAATTAAAGGGTTTAAAAAAAACCTGTAGAATATAAACCTGGAGCATGGAACACAAACCTACCGAAAAATTTAATGCGAGGGCTAGAAATGGATAATGAGATTGATTTAAGGGAAATTTTTCAGGTGCTATGGCGGGGGAAATATTTAATTATCGGGATCACTGCCCTTTTGACCTTGGCTGCAGCGGTCTATGTTTTTTATATGACTGCTCCTACCTACCAGTACAGCGCATTTTTGGATTTAACTTCGTATGGGATCGAAGGCAAAAAGGCAATGATATTGGTTGAACAAAACAAGGTGATCGCGGAGGCGGCAAAGGATCTGACCGACAATCCGAACGAGCCGGCCCGATCGGCTAAAATAAATTTATTAAATGATAAGGAAGCGTTGTTACAGATCGAGGCTAAACATGCCGACCCGGAGGTTTGTATAAGCTCAGTTAAACAGATCGGGCTGGCGGCTATCGAAACTATATCCGAATACCGTTTAAAGCAGGCCCTTTTGGAAAAAGAGCGCAATGAAAAGCTACTGATCCGCCTTGATGAAATTATAGAGGAATACCTGCTGTCCAAAGGCAACCAGATCACGAACCTATTTGAGGAAGATCCCATCTACTGGCAACTGCTTACAAAAAAAGCGGAATGCTTGATAAACCTGGAAAACCTTAACTTAAATTTAAAGGAACTGGCGGAATACTCTATTGCCGATGCGGATACCTGGATAAATAATCAACAAAAAATAGCTCGTCCGGTTCCGACAAATAAGAAATTATATATTGCAGCGGCAATGTTGTTTGGTTTGATGTTATCAATATTAATCCTGTTTGTTCGCTATCACTTTTTAACCGGTGCGCCTGCGGTCCGTGGGCAGGTTGAAAAGGAAAGCCAATAAAATAATAACGAGGGTAAGAATAGTCCGGAAGTTGAATATCAACCTGGGTGATAATCAAATCAATTTGATGGGGCAACAATGGCGCAGCCTTTTGGCATGGAGCTGTTCATGGTTGAGCATTGTATTTTTTGTTTGGCTCTTTTTAAAACCATCGGCTTTAGCGGCCCTGCTGGCCACCGGTACAGTTGCCCTGCTTATTCTTATTACATTTTTTATTGCTAAAGACGGAATGATTTTGCTCAGGCGATTTTTACCGGTGTTATTTGTGGTGGCAATCCTTTTCCCTTATCTTCGCTTACCCGGTGGAATTCCCGATATTCGCCCCGAATTTATAATCATTCTTGCCGCCTCCGGCCTGATATTACTGGACCACCTGGCCACGGGGCATCCGCTTCGGATCCGTCGTTATCCCGTATACAAATGGTTTGCTTTGTTTGCTTTTGCAATTATGTTGTCAATGATGTATGCTTCCTCGTTTAAGGGCCAGCCTGTTGCCGGCAGAGATTTTTGGGAAATAGCCAAGCCCCTCCTGTACTTTTTGATTTTCGTTTTAGTGGCAAGTGACCGCATCAACCCGGCGAAATTGAAACGTTACTATAAATTTATCTTGCTCATTCTTGCATTCTCGGCGGTTGTCGGTTTTCTACAATATCTTAATTTCGCCGGTATCAACAGAATAGTTTCGCCATATTACGCACCAACCCAGATTCAGGGTTTGCTGGTCCACAGGAGAATTACCGGCACCACCCCAAATCCCAACGAATTTGGGGCTTTGATGGTGCTGGCTTCTTCTTTGGCTTTATCCGGCACACTTTTTTTTCGGGAATATAGAATGCGGAGGCTATGTTGGGCTGTCTTTCCATTTTATATATTTTCTCTGGTACTCACTGTGTCCCGGACCTCCATAATTTCTTTATTCGTTTCATTTGCAACCATTATGTTCTTGTTTTTTAAAAAAAGGGGATTAAGGCGAAGTTTTGTGCGCCTGTTTATTGTGATCTTGCTGGGTTTTATTATCGGGTTGCTTATCCTGCAATTTACCCCGGCGAAAGCCCTTTCCCGTTTTGGCGAATTGACCACCTTTACCAGTGCAACCAGCTGGCAGGCACGGATTCACAATTGGGAAACCCATTATACGATCTGGTTAAAATCTCCCTGGCTGGGTTGGGGACCGGGAAAAGCCGATATGGGAACCGTGGTTGATAACGAGTGGCTGTTGCTTTTAAGAAGATACGGAGTGGTGGGGCTGGCGGCCTTTTTATCTCTCTTTGGGAGCATTTACACCGGGCTTTCCAGAATAAGAAAAAATAATCGCGAACCTTCAGCGGTAGCACTTTCGATTGCTTTGCAAGGTACATTTGTAGGGTATGTTGTCTACATGGCCCTGGCGGTGGTCTATCATTCCTTGCAGCTGATGCCGATATTGTTGTTGTTTCTAGGGTTGGCTTACACCCAACACCCCCCGGCCCGAACAGATTCCCGTTCCCTCTAATCTTTTTCTTCTTATTAAAAGATTTCTCCCTTTTTTAAAGGGGAGTTAGAGGGGATTTTAAATCGTTGACAAGGGGAGAAACCGATTGCGAATTCTGGTATTGTCCCATATGTACCCCAAACCTTTCAACCCGGTATACGGCATTTTTGTCCACCACCAGCTCAAGGAGCTAACGAAAAAAGGATGCCGGGCGGCGGTAATCTCACCGGTGGGCTATGTCCCTTTCCCCCTATATCACCTCAGCGGCAAATGGAGGGGTTATCGTCAAACCCCGCCAACCGGAACAGTGGAAGAAATAGTTGCATATTATCCCCGTTATTTAAGTTTTCCTCACAACATACTCTTCCACCGCTCCGGCGCATTCATGGCTCAGGGGGTGGCCGGTCAGGTTAAATCTGTTTATTCCGGCTTTAAATTTGATTTAATTCATGCCCATGTGGCTCTGCCCGATGGATTTGCCGCCCTGGTATTAAAAGAAAAATACCCGGTTCCGGTAGTGGTCACCATCCACGGGATGGATCTTTTAACCACGATCCACCGAAACAAAAAATGCAGGCAGGCCGTGGGCCGGGTGTTTAAACAGGCCGATCACATTGTTACCGTAAGCAATAAGCTAAGGAATATTGCTGTTGAAAGTTTCGGCTGTAAAGAAAAAATAACCACCATTGCCAACGGTATCTTCCCCCGGGCTCCCGAGATCAGGCAGGGCTACAGATCCGACAAAAAAATTATGTTAAGTGTTTCAAATTTAGTTAAAATTAAAGGGATTGATTTAAATTTGCAGGCTTTTGCCGCATTGATGGATAAACACCCCGATTTAGTATACAAAATTATCGGAGATGGTCCCGACCTTAACCGGCTGAAGGGCATAGCGGCCTCCTTGAATATTCCTGGGGATCGGATCCATTTTATGGGGCGGCTTTCCAACCGGGAGGCTGTAAAACAGATGTCTGAAGCCGACATATTTTCTCTTCCCAGTTGGCGGGAAGGGTTCGGGGTGGTCTATATTGAGGCCATGTCCCAGGGCAGGCCGGTTATCGCCTGTCAAGGCGAGGGCATCGAGGACGTGATCCGACCCGGAGAAAACGGATTTTTGGTAAAGCCCCGGGACCTAAACAGCCTGATTGAAACCCTGGATTACCTGTTAACCAACCCGGAAACGGCTGCCAACATTGGGGCAAACGCTCAAAAAATCGTGCTTGAAAACTATACCTGGGATAAAAACGCCGAAAAAACCATAGACGTGTATAAGAAAGTGTTGGGTGTGTAGCAAATATTGATCAAGCTGGTTACCGGCGGCGGTTTTATGCAAGTACCAAATGTGGAACCAACCTTAAATATCCATGCCATAATTATTTTGGGCGGGGATGGAACCCCGCCCCTACACAAAATCATTGGACAATTAAAATCCTCTACTACCAAAAGGTTTGAATTATTAGGTTTGGATTATTCCCGAACTTGATTTCCCCGAACCCGGTGGTAGGGGCGGGGTTCCACCCCCGCCCGTTTGTAGGCATACCGGGTTTGGATGTTTCTTGATTTTTCCGAACCGGTGGCAGGGGCGGGGTTCCATCCCCGCCCGTTTTCAGACATACCGATTTTGGATGTTTCTTGATTATTTCCGAACCGGTGGTAGGGGCGGGGTTCCACCCCCGCCCGTTTTCAGGCATACCGGGTTTTGGATGTTTCTTGATTATTTCCGACCCGGTGGTAGGGGCGGGGTTCCACCCCCGCCCGTTTGCAGGCATACCGGGTTTTGGATGTTTTTTGATTATTCCCGAGCCCGGTTGCAGGGGCGGGGTTCCACCCCCGCCCTTTTGCAGGCATACCGGATTTAGGTGTTTCTTGATTATTCCCGAACCCGGTGGTAGGGGCGGGGTTCCACCCCCGCCCG
>CAYXBB010000046.1:0-11910 GCA_964463285.1 uncultured Syntrophomonadaceae bacterium
GGACACCACTGTTGCCTACGGGCATAAGGATTTTTCTTTTATTAATAGTAGTGCTCATCCCATTGTAATCTGGGCGGGGACAAATGGGGACACCTTGACCGTGGCGATTTACGGGGGGCAGGCTCCTCCCCGGGTGGTTTGGAATCATGAATGCCTGGGCCGACAATTGAAAACTACAATTTATCGCGACAACCCCAAACTTCCCCCGGGAGAAGAGAAGGTAATCGTCCCCGGGTCCGATGGCCTGACTGTAAAATCCTGGATAACCATAGAAAAGCCCGGCGGCAACGTGATCACCGTAGATTTAGGAGTTGATTATTACAGCCCATTGACGCAGGTGATTGAACGGGGACCCGCTCCGAAAAAAAGTGATTGAGTTTTCATGGCCGACCGGGTCGACTATGGGGAATTCGGTTAAAAACTGTATTTTCATCAAAATAAGAGCCAGTAGGCCCATCAAATAATTAATTGATAAGTTTCCCCTGGATGAAACGTAAATATACACCGCTGGGATACCGGGAGGGAGCTAATGGGTGGTAATATACAGGTCGTTGCAGGTTATTTTTATCTACCCAAGTCACTGCTCTGTGACCGGCCTCTCGGTGGCTTGCCAAATAGGTTTGTGAATTTCCCATACCCTTCTTTCTCCAAATCTTCCTTGGGAATGAATCTCAAAGCCGCGGAATTAATGCAGTAGCGGATTTTTTCCGGGTCGGGACCGTCATGGAATAGATGGCCCAAATGGGAATTAGCTTCTTTACTCCTAACCTCGATACGCTGCATGCCATGGCTACGATCGGGCTTTTTCATAATTATTTCTCCCCGAAGGGGCTTGGTAAAACTGGGCCAGCCGCAACCGGCATCGTATTTGTCGCGGGAGGAAAAGAGCGGCTCGCCGGAGACCACATCTACGTAAAGGCCTTCTTCTTTATGATCCCAGTATTCATTTTTGAAGGGCGGTTCGGTGGCATTTTCCTGAGTTACTCGATACTGCATCTCGGTTAGCCTTTTTTTAAGCTCCCCTTTATTTGTACTTTCTTTTTTCCAGTGTGTGTGGATAAAATCATCCCGCCCCGACCCTCGGCGGTAGCGTCGGTAGTGCTCCGGGTTTCTTTTATAAAAGTTCTGATGATATTCCTCTGCCGGGTAAAAAGGTCCGGCCGGAAGGATCCTTGTCACCACTGGTTTATTAAAACGGCCTTCTTCATTTAGGCCCTGTAAAGAGGTCTGTGCTTTTTCTTTCTGCTCCGGGCTATGATAAAAGATCGCTGTCTTGTACGATTCGCCCCGATCGTAAAACTGCCCTCCAGGATCGGTGGGATCGATCTGTGGCCAGTATATATCCAGCAGCGCCTCATATGAAACTATTTTCGGATCGTATGTTACTTGCACTGCCTCGTAGTGCCCTGTCCGCTGAGAGGAAACCTCCTCATAAGTAGGGTTTTCTTTATGTTCTCCCGTATAACCGGAAACCACCTTAAGCACTCCCGGCTGATTTACAAACGGACCAACCATACACCAGAAACAACCTCCGGCAAAAGTAGCAAACTGAGTAACCATTGCCCTTGATCCCCCTTGGTAATAATTTGGCCAAATACCGAAAAGCATATTCCATATACCACTACGAATATTTGGATTTGAGCGCATAGCCTAATTTAAACCTCAAGAACACGGGGATCTAAAAAATAAATACAGTCACTAATAAAGGAGGTAATTTTCTTTATCCTTCCAGCGGTTATGTAAGATCGGTATCGTAATAGTTTTTACCGGTTTCTTGCTTCCAGTTATGAGTTAAAGCCACTGCTCCCTGGACATGGGAAGGAGAATGCGGACGCATATGGAATTATATCTGGCATGAAGGAAAAAAGTTTGCATATCCCTTACCGATAAGGCGGCATGATTCGAACATGAATACCACAATCATATTTCCCTGGGGACCGTTTACAATCTCGGTATTTAGTTTGTCGTTCTCAGCAGCAATTCTGATCGCCCTGATAGCAGTAATTGTTGCCGGAATGAAAGAACGCCTTCCGTTTCAGGTGATCATAGATTTTATTTTAATAGGTATGGTTTGTGGAATAATCGGAGGCCGGGTAGCCCACATACTGATATTTAATCGCAATTTATATTTCCGACACCCGGAGCAAATAGTTTGTCTTCAAGATGGCGGAATAAGTTTTTGGGGAGGGTTTTTACTAACCCTGGTGGTAGTAATGGCCTGGGCCGTTCGTAGGAATCATTCGCTGGAACCTTTTCTGGACGTTGCGGCCCCGGCGCTGGCACTGGGCTTGTCTATAGGGAGGATTGGATACCCCTGGCAAGGTAAAATAATGTCTTCTTTTTACCCCTGGGGCATTGTTCAAGAAGAACAGCTGGCCCACCCGGTAGGGGCTTATGCTATTATTTTGTTAATGTTGCTATATTTTTATCTTCTTCGCTGTCGTCGGCAGGTTCATTATAAAGGAGAACTTATGTGTATTTTTATTGCCGGCTATGGATTGATAAATCTGGTTACAGACTTTTTTAGTGACCTGCCGGTGGTGTGGGGTAAGATAACTGCCGGGCAACTGGTCTCCCTGGTCATGGTCTTTCTGGTAATAATTTATATGATCGGGGGATCAAAAATTTATTCCTCCTCGTATTATTTTAATCGCAAAATATACATTCCTCCCTCTTCCCGGTTAAAACCACTGTTCAAATTGATATGGGCTATACTATTTATTGTCGGGCAACTCTATCTTTATTTTATGGTTAACGGTTTTCCGGCGGGCCTGGTCAATATACTATCATGGTGATCCAAGAAGGCGACGACTGTATGAAAATCGCGGTATGGAAGTCAAACGGAGTGATCATGTTTTTCACGGCATGCCGGGATTTTGACTCATTTGCGGTTGTGGAGGCATGTTGCGGTGATGTTATCTGTGGCTGATATGGCCATTGTCTCCAGGCTGCCCATGGCGTTTTGTACCAGGTGAGGTATATCCAGGGCTTCTTCTGCGGCTTCAATTGTTTCCAGACGGGGGCGGGTAAGCGGACGGCGGGGGATGAACAGTGTGCAGCAGTCCTCAAAAGGCTGAATCGATATGTTATAAGTATCAATTTTTTCGGCTAAAGACACAATTTCGCGTTTATCAAGGGCCAGCAAAGGTCTCAAAATTAATATATCTGTAACGTTAGTGATCACCTGCAGGCTTTCCAGGGTTTGGCTGGCCACCTGGCCCAGGTTTTCTCCGGTGACAATGGCCTGCAGACGATGGTTTTCAGCTACCGCTTCTGCAATTCGTAGCATCATCCGGCGGAGCAAAATTATCCCCATTGGTTCCGGGCAATATTTTTTAATTTGTTTTTGGATATCGGCTACATTAACCAGATGCAGGTCCATATTTCCCCCGTATGCTGAAATTACGCGGCATAAATCTTTTACTTTTTCCTGAGAACGCTTTCCGGTAAAAGGAAAGCTATGAAAGTGCAGTCCTTCCAGCGAGAGCCCTCTCTTCATGGCCATCCAACCGGCCACCGGGCTGTCGATGCCCCCGGAAAGTAAGAGAAGCGCCTTACCGGTAACCCCTACCGGCAATCCTCCCGGGCCCCTGATGCTGTCGGTATATAAAAAGGCTTCCCGATAGCTTATTTCAATGTACAGCTGAAAATCCGGATGGTGAACATCTACGGTTAACCGAGGGCACGATGTCAGCAAAAACGCCCCGATCTGTTGATTTATCTCCGGAGAGGTAAGGGGGAATAACTTGTTGGATCTTCTGGTTTCCACCTTAAATGAACTCAGGGGTGCAGGGAGATCTTTTACCAGCCGAAGGGCTGTCGACCGGATCTGCTCCATTTCCAGACCGGTAGTTGCTACGGGGCTTACAGATACTACGCCAGGCACTTTATTCAGCCGGGAAATGATTTCCTGTTCTTTACCTGCAAGGTCTTCCGCTAAAAAACGACCATGAATTTTGGTTATTTTAGCTCCGGTTCCCCGGGTTGCCCGGATCAAATTCCGGTACAAGGCGGCCTCAAAATATTTGCGGTTTCTGCCTTTAAGGGCTATTTCGCCGTAACGAATAAGAATTTTTTTAGACAATGTACACCTCCAGCTTGTTTATACCAGGACAAGCTGTTTAACTGCTCCGGCAATATGTCTAATAGCCGATTCGATCTGTTGGTGATCATTGAAGGAGGAGAAACTAAAGCGCAGGGCTCCAGTTAACTGCTGATCATTTAAACCCAGGGCCTTTAGCACATGGCTGGGTACAGGGTTCCGGGAATGGCAGGCTGAGCCTGCAGAGGCCAGCATTTCATGTTCCTCCAGAGCATGTAAGAGCACTTCTCCCTTTACACCGGGAAAGGAGAGATTCAGGATATGGGGGGCACTTTTTTCAAGAGGAGGGCCATTGAGTTCTACTTTTAGATTTTGTTCCAGCAGACCCTGGAACAATTTAAATTTAAGGGAGCATACCAGGTCAGCGGTTTGTTCTCGCTGTTGTTCAGAAAGGGTTGCTGCCAGACCGAAGCCGGCTATGCCGGCTACGTTTTCTGTTCCCGAACGCAAAGTCTTTTCCTGGCCCCCGCCCTCCAACAGAGGGGTTAAATGAGTTCCCGATCTGATCCACAGCGCACCTACTCCTTTAGGGCCGTGAATTTTATGGGCGCTACAGGAAAACAGATCCACCTGCCAGATTTTAAGATCGAGAGGGAGTTTGCAAAATGATTGCACCCCGTCTGCATGGAATAGAATACCAGGATTGCGCTGTTTTAAAAGGTTGCCGATCTGTTCCAGTGGCTGAATGGTGCCTATTTCATTATTTATATGATTTATGCTTACCAGAATGGTGTCCGGCCTGATTAATCGATCTAATTCTTCCAGGGAGATATGTCCCTGTTTGTTTACCGGCAGATAATCTACCTCAAACCCTTCTTTTTGCAGGCGGCGAAAACTATTTAATACGGATGAGTGTTCTACAGCAGTGGTTATCAGGTGCTTTCCCCGCCGTCGGTGGCGATAAGCTGCTCCCCTGATGGCCAGGTTGTTGGATTCAGTACCCCCGGAGGTAAAATAAATCTCGTTTTCCTTGCCCATTAACACCCGGGCGATATTCCGGCGGGCTTCTTTTAACAAATTTGCCGCCTCAATGCCCTTGTAGTGAAGTGAGGAGGGGTTGCCGTACATGTTTAAAGACAGTTCGGACATGTAATCTACCACCTCTTTATAGGGGCGGGTGGTGGCGCAGTTATCGAGATATATCTCAGACACTATCCGGTACCTCCAGTTCAAATATACAAGCTTATTTTATCTACTTCCTACCGGGTGAAAATTTAAAAACCCGGGTCGGCCCGGGTTTGCTTAAGCCTTTAAACCGATACCACTTCCTTGATTTCCGGAATCTCCTGTTTCAGGATCTTTTCAATTCCTTGTTTTAAAGTGATGGTCGCCATCGGGCACCCTCCACAGGCCCCGGTCAGACGAACCTTAACAATTCCTTCCGGGTTTACCTCTACCAGCTCAACATCGCCGCCATCTCTTTGCAAGGCTGGGCGGATCTTTTTCAACGCCTCTGCAACCCTTTGCTTCATGCTTATCACCCCTTGTAATAAACCTTCTTTATATTGCATTATATCATAATCCGGAGAGTCAATACATTTCTCAGGGAAAGTCAGGCCGGGACCGTGTCAAACCACTATAAAATTTTAGAAACTTTATTAATCTGAACAGTGTATTGGCGGCTTTTCACACACCGTTCAATAAATCTGGTTTGTTTTAACGCAATTGGAATATCCTGGTTTAAGGCGAGGTTTTTCTAATATCCGTCGGCTTCTTGTTTCCTGCCTCCCTGTAAGTTGACAAGTAGCAGTCTATTCCGTCATAATAGGCTTAAAATAGTTTTTGGGGAGGGACCCCGGAATGTCGAAACAGAATTTACTGAACAGACTAGATGAGCTTAAAACCCGGAAGAAGGCTGTAATATTGGCCCATAATTATCAGGTTGAAGAGGTTCAGGATGCTGCCGATTATTGCGGTGATTCTTTTGAATTGAGCCAAATTGCCGCGGATTCTCCGGCAGAAGTAATTGTGTTTTGTGGGGTGAATTTTATGGCTGAAAGTGCGGCCATTCTTTCTCCTGATAAAACAGTGTTGCTGCCGGAAAAAGCAGCCGGGTGCCCCCTGGCGGATATGATCACTCCGGAAGGATTACGTAGTTTAATGGAAGCCCATCCCCGGGCGGCAGTCGTAACCTACATTAATTCATCTGCAGTGGTTAAATCGATGAGCGATGTATGTGTAACTTCTGCCAATGCTGTAGAGGTGGTTAACTCCCTGAAACAGGAGGAAGTAATCTTTACCCCAGATCAGAACCTGGCTCATTTTGTAGCCGGAAAAACCGACAAGACGATCATTCCCTGGTCCGGGTATTGTATTACTCATCACCGGGTATCGGTGGAGGATGTGCAGCGTGCACGAAAGATCCACCCGGAGGCGGTCGTAATAGTCCATCCGGAGTGCCGCCCGGAGGTGGTGGAGTTGGCCGACCAGGCGATGGGAACCGGCGGGATGATTAGTTTTGCTCGGGAAACGGCGAAAAAGGAATTTATTGTGGGGACAGAGATGGGTATGCTTCACCGCCTGAGAATGGAATGCCCCGGAAAACAATTTTATTTGCTTTCTCAGGGTTTGATATGCTCCAATATGAAGTATACCACCCTAGAAAAAGTAGTTGATAGTCTGGAACGAATGGAGCACCGGGTCACCGTTCTGCCGGAAGTAAGGGAAAAAGCGGCGCGAGCCCTACAGCGCATGCTGACTGTGTGCACCTCTTCTTGAGGACTCAATTCCTGGGGTTAAGGAGCAATAACTCATGCCTTTTTACTGTTTTCCACCCCCCAACCGCTGTTTGCATACGGGCTTTATTATTGCAGGCAGCGAAATTTTTGAATGCATCTCAGATTTTAATTTACCCTAAACTAATTAACTGAAATGAAATAAGGCTGTTTGCCGCATTTGTGTTCCAATTCCCGGGAAAGGAGAGGAATGAAATTTTTATGGAACTGGCTATGGCCGATCTGATTAAGCAAGCGCTACGGGAAGATCTGGGCAGCGGGGATCTTACCACCCTTTATGCAGTTTCTCCTTTACTGCAGGGCAGGGGAAAGTTTGTGACCAAACAGAGTGGAGTTATTGCCGGGTTGCCGGTGGTAGAACAGGTATATAAAATTCTGGATGACCGGCTTAAATTTATCTCCCTGATTGAGGATGGGCAAACGGTGGAATCCGGGGAAATTGTCGCCGAGGTAGCCGGGCGATTACAGCCCATACTATCTGCCGAACGAACCGCCCTAAATTTTTTACAACATTTATCCGGCATCGCCACCATGACCCGGTACTGGGTAAAGGAGTTGGAGGGTACCCGGGCCCGGCTGGTGGATACCCGCAAAACCCTGCCCGGTTTGCGGGTTTTGCAAAAATATGCAGTGCGTATGGGGGGCGGTTATAATCACCGCCTGGGGTTGGACAGCGGTATCCTGATTAAGGATAATCATATTGAGGCGGCGGGAGGCATTCGCCAGGCGGTGGAGGCGGTGCGAAGCAAGGTTCCCTTTACCTGCAAGATCGAGGTGGAGGTAGAAAACCTGGACGGTCTTCGAGAGGCTATACAGGCGGGGGCCGAGATTGTCATGCTTGACAACATGGAACCGGCCGCTATGGCCGAGGCGGTATCTGTAGCCAAAGGGCGTGTGCTGTTGGAGGCCTCCGGGGGGATAGAATTTGTGAACCTGCGCCAGGTGGCCGCAACCGGGATAGATCTTATCTCCTGCGGAGCGTTAACTCATTCGGCTGTAGCTTTCGATGTAAGTTTAAATATTACTCGGGAAAGTTAAATTTAAATTTAGTGTGGAGGGGGTTTTTGATCATGACCGGAAAAATTTACGATATAGTAGTGCTTGGAGGGGGACCGGCCGGAGCGACTGCCTCCATTTACGGGGCCCGGGCGGGGCATAGTGTGCTCTTGCTGGAAAAAATGATGATCGGCGGAGAAATAGTCTCTACAGAGCGGCTGGAAAATTTCCCCGGTTTCCCGGAGGGCTTGTCGGGATTTGAGTTCGGACAGCGTCTTGAACAACAGATACGCCGCTTCGAGGTAGAGATTGCTTCGGAAATAATAGAGCAGGCATCTTTATCAGGAGTAGAAAAAAGGGTGTTTGCGGGGGGGAATGAATATGTTGGCCGAACACTAATCATTGCCACTGGTACCATTCCCCGGATGTTGAACATAGAAGGTGAACAGGAACTCAAAGGGAGGGGTGTTTCCTATTGTGCTGCTTGCGATGCTCACTTCTTTCGAGGCAAGGAAGTGGCGGTGGTGGCTGAAACCGATGCCGCCCTGAGGGAGGCTGTTACCCTGGCCGGGGTAGCGGGAAAGGTATATGTACTCAATCGCCGGCGTTTCTTTCGCTCAGCCGATGCTTTGCAGCGAAAGCTGCTCTCATTGCCCAATGTGGAGGTGCTCTGGGAAACTACTGTCGACCGCCTAGAAGGCGGGCAGAAACTAGACTCTTTGCGGGTTGTTCAGGAAGGAGCCACCCGGGTTTTGCCGGTGGAAGGGGTTTTTATTTATTCCGGACGACAGCCCAATACGGAGTTTCTGAAAGGCGAGGTAGCCCTTGATGCTCGGGGGTATATTTTAACCAATGAGCAGATGAAAACCTCGGTGGCCGAAGTTTATGCTGCCGGGGATGTTCGCCAAACGCTGCTGCGCCAGGTGATCACCGCCGCTGCGGACGGGGCCATCGCCGCCACCTCGGCCGGACGTGCTCTCCGAGGAATAGCCTGAACCGTCCCGGATATCCTTTTTCAATGTTTTTACCCACCCCCTGGACCTCTTTTTGGTACGGGGGGTTTTCCTTTTACCGTCCGGATAGTCTGCTTAGTCTGAGGGATAATAAAAGCACCTGATTAATCTTGGGGTGGTCAAATGAGGCCTTTGTGGAAAGGGGCTATAAGTTTCGGGCTGGTTAATATTCCGGTGCGCCTTTTTGCGGCCACCGAGAAGAAGGATGTTAAATTTCGCTACCTACATGAGCCATGCCGCACACCGCTGGAGTATCGAAAGGTGTGTCCCCATTGTCGGCGAGAGGTGCCCTCTGAAGAAATAGTCAAAGGCTATGAATACGAACGAGGTCGGTTTGTAGTGATTGCGGAGAGCGATCTGGAGCGTATCCCCACCGAAACAACCCGCAGTATTGCTATTCTCGATTTTATCCAGCAGGAGGAATTGGATCCGATCTATTACGACCGTTCTTACTACCTGGGGCCGGCAGAGACCGGGGAAAAGGCTTTTATGCTGTTGCACCGGGCTATGGCTGAGGCGGGGATGGTGGCCGTTGCTCGGGTGGTGCTCAGATCGCGTCAGGCACTGGCGGTTATCAGAGGCTACGGAGAGACCCTGGCTTTGGAGACCATGTTTTATCCCGATGAAATCAGGGGTCTAGAAGAGGTGCCGCCCTGGAGGAGGGAAATTAAGATTAGTGATGAAGAGGTTAAAATGGCCCGTGAGCTGATTGTCAACTTAACCTCACCTTTTGATCCCGCCAAGTATGATAACCAGTATCGCCGGGCACTTTTGGAGATCATTGAGACAAAAATAGCCGGCAAGGAGGTAGTGGATGCACCGATGACTCCCCGGGCGGAGGTGGTGGACCTGGTGGATGCTCTCAAAGCCAGCCTGGCGGCAACCGGTGGCCGCGGCAGCGGTGTTGAGGTCGGAGGAACCACAAAACACAAAAAAGTTGGCAGCGCTTAATTTATCCTCTCCGGTAATATCCTGGTTTGGGAAATTAAAACCAATGGAACCCCAACCCCGGCGAGAACCCTTTGACAGCCCCTTCCATTATTTCCAAATTAAATGGGATGGCGTTCGCATGTTAGCTTTTGTGGAAAACAAAGCCGTGCGCTTGCAAAACCGGCGCGGCCTGGAACGGACATTTCAATATCCCGAACTTCAAGAGATAGGAAAACTTTTGGGTAGTCGGGAGGCAGTTCTTGACGGCGAGGTAATTGTCCTTGAGGGGGGGAAACCCAGCTTTCCCCGGGTAATGCAGCGAGATCTGTGTTCCCGGGAGAAAATGTTGGGTTACTTGCGCAAGGCTCATCCGGTAACCTATTGTGTATTTGATCTTCTTTTTATTGATGGGGTGGATCTAACTCCCATGCCTTATAGCTACCGGATTGAACAGCTGAGATGTATTTTCACCGGAAATAACAGCGCCGTTTATATTAACGAGAATTTTAGATCCGGGAAGGATCTTTTTCAGCAGCTGGCCAGGCGGGGTTGGGAGGGGGTGGTGGCCAAGGATAAATCCGGCCGCTACGTTTGGGGCCCTAAAAAATCTTCAGTCTGGCTTAAAATTAAGATTCGCCGACAGCAGCTATGCCTGGTAGGAGGCCTTTCTTTTTCCGGGGGAATTCCTTCTGCTCTGCTTCTGGGGGTTTACCGGGATGAAGATTTAACCTATATCGGCAAAGCAGGCTCCGGGCTTTCCAGGAAGGATCTGTTGGAACTAGATCATCTGGCGGCCGGACATGCCCAGGGTGAGCCCAGTTTTGTCAACCCCCCCCGGGGAAAAGATCTGGTCTGGTTAAAACCCGCCTTAACCGTGCTGGTGGAATATGCCGAGTGGACCGACAACCTACAATTAAGAGCGCCGGTGATCAAAGGTTTTACCGGCCGCCCGCCCACGGAGGCTAGGATTTAAAAAAAAGGCGAGGTATTCCTTGCTCCCGCCTTTTCCAGGCCTCCTGATCAATGCTCCTTGAACTGCAGAATGCGGGTCATGGGCCGGCCTTGATGACGGCCATTCAAACAGGGGGAACAAACATGGTCTCCGTTTTATCAATAAATAACAAAGAGGTTGCCCTGACCAACCTTTCCAAGCCGATCTGGCTCGATTCGGGTTATACCAAGCAGGATCTGATTCGTTATTTCATTGAGGTGTCGCCCTTCCTGCTTCCCCACCTTAAAAACCGCCCCCTGGTGGTCCAGCGCTTTCCGCACGGTATCCAGGGGGAAGCGTTTTACCAAAAAAATATCCCCGCAGGAGCCCCGGAATGGATTAAAACCTTCCCGGTTACCCATGAGGGGGATAAGGTTACCCGCTACATTCTTGCCAACGATGTAGAGACCCTGGTTTGGCTGGGCAACCAGGTTTGTCTGGAGTTACATCCCTGGCTTTCCTCCATCAACACCCTGGAACAACCGGATCTGGCTGTTTTCGATCTGGATCCCATGGAAAGTTCCACCTTTGAGCAGGTATGTCGGGTGGCGCTGCAAATTCAGGAACTGCTCCTTGAATTTAACCTGAAATGTTATCCTAAAACCTCCGGGGCCTCCGGGATACAGATCTACGTGCCCTTGGTGCCGGTTTATTCCTATTCCGAGGTGCGCCGGTTCGTGGAAGCGGTTTGCCGGCAGGTTTATGAACTGTTGCCGGATATAACCACCATGGAAAGGGTGATCGAAAAGCGGCAGGGCAAAATATACCTGGATTACCTGCAGAACGTTCGCGGCAAAACAATTATTGCTCCATATATTCCACGTCCCCTCCCTGGTGCCCCGGTATCCATGCCCCTTTTCTGGGAAGAGGTGGCAGCAGGAAAGATCCGCCCGGATCAATTTACAATCGGCACGGCCGTTGCTCGCCTGGGAAAAATCGGTGACAGGCTCCGGGAAGCAATTATGAGCAAGCAAAAACTCCCGGATAATTTCAGGGCCTGCGCGCGATTCGTTTAATTGTTATTAGGCGGTTGTTTAACATGGTTGTATGCTGTAGCCCGGGCCTGCAGATACTGTTTATTACCGGCATCTTTCTATACCACAATATATATATTTTTGCTCAAGGGCTCGCACCTCTGTGCCC
>CAYXBB010000047.1:0-9980 GCA_964463285.1 uncultured Syntrophomonadaceae bacterium
AACCTTCTGCCTGGCAGTTTCAAGCTCTTCAACTGCCCGGGCCTGCTCCGCCAATGCACCCCGCTCCAGCTCTTCGGATATGGCTCTAGGCAAGTCTTGGGTGATGAATCTGTCAATGACCTCACGCTTGCGGTTCATAATACGATAGATGCCAAAATCCAAATCTGCACAGTCAAATTGAAAAAGTTCCCGCAGCAGTTTCTGGAACCTTGTTAGATACCGGCTCACACATGCTCTCCCCTCAATAAGTACTTTTACAGCAATCAGTACCCTATGTTTTCTTCTATATATTAACGCATTTTCCTGCAATACCATGTCGCAAACTGCTCGGGGGACGTGGGACAAGCCCTTTCCCCCAGGGATAGGGGAGATACAAGGGGATGGGTTAGACGGTTCTTTTGTGTCCCCGGGGTTTACTTCATCCGAAAAATATCGGTGAGGGGTTTAAAAATGAAAAGGATATTATTATTCATTGCTGTCACTTTACGCCTGCGGCGCACCTGCAAGCAATCAGGCAGGCACGCCTTCGGAAACGGGGATCGCCCCGCCCGGGACTCCACATCCTGCAAGACGGTTATTATATCCTTATTGCCATCGGTAATTTGAGTGACGGGAATAACCGGAAAAAGCTCAAGGAAGCAAGCAGGCTGGCGGTCTTTTCCGGCTTGCCAAAACCCTTGGATTTGTCGTAATTCTGCTGGGGCTGACCGTATTTCTCTTTTACGCAGGAGTTCCGTGGTATGTAGGGGTGGGCCTGATCGTTATTGCGGTCGGCATATCTGTAAGATTGGTTCCCCAGCCCAGATCCACATAGACCGCCTGCAGGTCAAAGAATACCGGAGAGGCATGTTGAAAGCAGTGCCGGTGATCCAACAATCCCAGGCACTGCCCCTCTATTTGGAATAGATTGATAAGATTGCATAGTGCTTTTTATTAAACTTAGCTAAAGGTTTAGACACCGGCTTGTAGTATTATATCTTTACAATAATTGCTTGTATAAACAAAAACGCTAGAGATTTTGCTACGAACGATGGGAGTCAGTTAACCGGGTGTTAGAAAATTTACAGCATCGGGGGTGAGATTTTACCTTTTTCCCTTTAAAAAAAGTAAGGGGTGAAACTCGTGAAAAAACCGTTGTTAAAAAGGATAACCTTTTGCCTATTGATGGGTATGCTATGTTCCCTGTTCCTATCGGGATGCGGTCCGGAGGCAGGGCCGGGAGAGGAGGAGGTTGAGTACAAACTAGCCGCTGTTTTCCCCGGTTCCATCCAGGATGCCGACTATAATACCCTGGGTTATATGGCCATCGAAAAGGCAGGAGAGGAAAACGGAATTGAGATCGCTTATTCCGAACAGATCGCCGTGCCTGACGCCGAGCGGGTTATACGGGAGTATATAGATAGTGGGTATAACATTATCTGGGTCCATGGCAATCAATTCAACAGTGCCGCCTTGGAAATCGGCGAAGAATTTCCCGATGTAACCTTTATTATCGAGGTGGATGCCCCCCTTGATGAATTTAAACCCAATTTCTGGTACATGGATAGGAATTACCACACCGGTTTTTACGTACTGGGGGCTTTGGCCGCATTAACCACCCAGACCGGAAATATCGGGTATATAGGCGGACTAGAGCTTCCCTTCACCCGGGCCGAACTCAATGCCACCCAGCAGGCCCTGGATGATCTGGGGTCTAGCGCCAAGATCCATTATCTCTATGTAGGAGATCTCAACGATCCGGTTAAGGCGAGAACCACCGCCGAAAGCCTGATCGGAGCAGGTTGTGACATCTTGCTTAGTTCATTGAACCTGGGTAATTACGGGGTATTTACCGCGGTAGAAAAAGCCGATAGCAAGATCTATATAACCACCAAATATACAGATAAACGGGAGCATGCACCCGATAACTATCTGACCACCGACCTGTTTAATTACACCAATCCCATGATTGAAATAGTAGGCAAAATTAAAGGGGGAGAAAAGGGCGGATTCATGTTGTTTGAGTATGGGAAGGAAGGCAAGCCCAGGTCCACCCAGTTCCCGATAAGCCACGTATCCGAAGAGATAAATGAACAGGTTATGCAAATATCCAACGATGTGGAGAACGGTAAAATAACTGTAATTCACGATTTCGAAAGCATTAAGGTGAAATAATGATGGGGCCCTATACGGGCCCCTTTTTGTTTTGATTTAAGATGCCAATGGGGAGCCAGGATGGTAACCCCTCTGGTTACATATGTCGAGATACCATCATATTAAAGGTGCTGAATTACTATGGGTACAGCCAACTTTATCGAACTGAAAAGTATTAAAAAGAAGTTTGGCGAGGTAGTGGCCCTTGACAACGTGGATTTCCATGTCGGCCAGGGGACCATCCACGGCTTGCTGGGAGAGAACGGCGCCGGGAAATCTACCTTGATGAACATCCTGTACGGCCTGTACCAACCCGATAAGGGAGAGATTCAGGTCCTCGGCAAGCCGGTTAAAATTAATTCCCCCTACGATTCTATTGAACTGGGCATCGGAATGGTGCACCAATCTTCGACCCTGGTTCCAGAATTTACAGCGGTGGAAAATATTATCCTGGGTATCAAGCAAGATCCCTTTTCCCTGCCGATAAAAAAAGAGACGCAAGACATCAGGCAGGCTGCCGACAGCCTGGGATTCAATTTCCCGCTGGATATGAAGGTTAAAAATTTCCCCGCCGGGATCAGGCAGAAAATCGAGATTGTCAGGGCCGTCTACCGGGGCGCCAAATTGCTCATCCTGGATGAACCGACCACCTCCCTGGTGGAGAGCGAATTTCAGCAGCTTTTGAAAACCCTGCGTTCCCTGGTGGAAGAGGGTTTAACTGTAGTATTTATTACCCATAAAATAAGGGAAGTGATGATGGCCTGCTCTGAGGTAACCGTTCTGAAGAAGGGCCGTCTTCAGGGATCGGTTCACCGGGAAAAAATGAGCAAAGAGAGCCTGGTCAAGCTCATGTTCATGGAAAAGGATATCGAAATTACTGAAACCGCTCTGCCCAAAATTACCCCGCCCCCATGTAAACCCAGTATCAAGCCCCTGTGTGAAATAAAGAAGGTCACCACCGGGGTGACGGAGGGGCCGGGTTTAAAGGAGGTATCCCTGGATATCTACGGAGGGGAAATATTCGGCATCGCCGCGGTAACCGGGAACGGCGAAAAGGAGCTGGCCAAATGCATAACCAACCCCCGCCTCCTTACCGGGGGAGATATTCTGATCAATGGCCAAAGTATTATCAACCTCCCTTCGATAAAGGTTTTCAAGGAGGGGGTATTTCATACTCCGGAGGACCGGATCGTGGAAGGGATCCTGCCCGACGGCAGTATCCGGGAGAATATCCTGCTAGGCCATCACGGGGAAGAACAGTTTTTAAACAATAACCTGTTTATCAACTGGGATGAAGTTAAAAAAACCTCCCAAAAAATTATTGCCGAGTACGAGGTTAAAGCCCCCCACGACCGGCTGGAAATCCGGCGGCTGTCGGGAGGGAATATCCAAAGGGTGATCATCGGCCGGGCATTTTTAAACCCGCTCAAACTGTTGGTTACCCATAACCCCACCTCGGGGCTGGATATCGCCTCGGTGGAATTCATATTCAACAAGCTGGTGGAGTTAAGGGGCAGCGGGAGTGCGATCCTCTGGATCAACGAAGACCTGGATGAGTTGATGATCCTCTGCGATCGTATCGGAGTGCTGTTCAACGGAGAGCTGGCCGGCATTTTTAACCGGGCTGAATTTGATAAATACCAGATCGGCTTGCTAATGATTGGAGGTTAGCAAATGAATCTAGCTCAACTACCGGCTGCTAGCAGGCTCTGGCCTGTAATCAGGCGAAACTTGCTGATTTATGCCCTGGCTCTCGGGTTGGCCTTTGGGGTTATGTCAATTATCATTGCACTGATGGGTTTTAATGTGCTGACCGCATTGAAAACATTGATCGGCACCTCCTTTAAGTCCAGGTTTGGATTTCAGGAAACCATTAAAAAAACCATCCCCCTGATCTTTACCACCTATGCCTTTGCCATCCCCTTCAAGATCCGGTTCTTTAATATCGGGGGCTGGGGCCAGATGGTCGCCGGAGGCACAATCAGCGCCATTTTAGGCCTGTCCCTGGCGGGGGCAAATTTGCCGGGACCGGTGTTGGTGCCGCTGCTGCTGATCGCTGGCCTGACCGGAGGGGCCTTATATGCCTTTGTGGCAGGTTTCCTGCAGGCTAATTATTCCATCAACCCGATTATCTCTACAATCATGCTGAATTTTGTCGCCGTGCTATTTGTAAATTTCTTTGCCACCAGCGAGCCGTGGCGGGACCCGATGGAGGGCCACCCTATTACCAAGCACCTGCCCCCTTCGGCAGTCTTGCCGCCCCTGGCCAGGGGGATCCCCTCTTCCATTATATTTGCCCTGTTAGCTGTTATATTTGTATATATCCTGATGACCAAAACCAGGCTGGGCTACGAAATAACTGCCGTGGGGTATAATCTTTACTCCGCCCAGGCCTACGGCATCAACTACAAAAAAACAATTGTCCTGACCTTTGTGATCGGCGGATCCCTGGCCGGTTTAGGAGGAGCACTGGAAATACTGACCATCCACCGAAAACTGATCGAAGGGTTTGAATTTACCAGCGGAGCCCAATTTGGGATGTTTGGGATACTGACCGCCTTGATCTGTGCTGGCAGCCCTCTAGCTGTACCGGTATCGGCCTTTTTCATGTCGGTGCTTTTGGTGGGGGCCGATGCCCTGCAAAGGACCATGCAGATCCCCGTAGAGCTGGTATTTGTATCGCAGGCCCTGATCGTCTTAATTCTAGTAGTGATCCGGCAGAAAATGGAGGCTAGGAAATAATGGCATCTTTAAATTCCTTTATTACCCAAACATTTACCTACGCGACTATCTATACCTTAACCAGTCTGGGGATTGTTATCGGCGGGCGGGCGGGAATTTTTAATATTGCCGGAGAGGGCATTATGCTGGCCTCCGCATCAGTTGGGTTTGTGGCCGCTTATTTTAGCGGCAATTGGATTCTCGGTTTTATCGCCGGGGCGCTGCTGGGGGCGGTACTGGGGCTGATCCTGGTATTTATCCATGAAACCTTTCAGGTAAACCAATTTATTTTGGGGATAAGCCTGATTATTTTAGGCACCGGCCTTTCGGACCTGATATATAACACCGCTATCGGTATAACCCTGGTCGCTCCCAAAGCACCCCCGATACCGGTAATCAACCTGCCGGTAATTTCCAAAATCCCAATCTTTGTGGGAGTTTTCCACCAAGATATTATTGTATACTTCATGTACCTGGCTGTGGGTTTTTCTTTCTGGTTTTATTACTGTACAAAAATCGGGTTAGAGATCCGGGCCATCGGAGAGAACCCCAAGGCCGCCGATGTATCCGGGATAAATGTGATTCGGATCAGGTACCTGGCTACAATCGCCGGGGCTGCACTGATGGGTATATCGGGAGCCTACCTGCCCATTGCCATCACCGGGACCTACTCAACCGGAATGGCTGCCGGGAGAGGCTTCATGGCTATCGGCATTGCTATCTTCGCCAGTTGGAAACCCCACCGGGCTCTTTTAGGGGGGGTTCTGTTTGCCGGCATTGAGGTAATGTCTTTTATTATGCAGAGGATGCATACCGGTATCCCCTATCAGTTCTTCCTGATGCTCCCCTTCATCTCCGTGTTGGTGGTAATGATTATTTTTAAAAGGCAGGTGGAATTTCCAGCCTCGCTGGGCAAACCTTACAGCAGAGAGTAAGATATCTTGCCTTAAGGAGAAAACAAAGCTATGGAATCCTTATCGAAAGACATTAAAGGGAAAATTGCTAGAATCAATTTGAGCAACTCATCGGTAACCGCCTACTTATCTAGTGAATATTATGAATATCTTAGGAGGCAGGGGGTTTGGCGATAACATTTTATTTAAAGAATTAGATAAAGACACCCACCCTCTCAGCAAAGATAATCTGATGATTTTTGCCACCGGTTGTCTTACAGCAACCTCATTCCCAGGCTCCTCAAGGATACAACTTGTATCTAAAAATGCAATAAATAACGGCATTCTTTTTTCCAGTGGCGGAGGTAATTTTGGGGCAGAGTTGAAACAGACTGGGTTAGATGCAATTGTTGTAGAAGGCAAATCAAGTAAACCTATATATATTTTTATCAACAATGGCAGGATCGAGTTCAAAGATGCCTTGCATCTATGGGGTAAAACCACTTGGGAGACAAACCAAATCATTAGGCAAGAACTTGGTAGCGATACAATAGAAACCGCCTGCATCGGCCCTGCAGGTGAAAACCAGGTTTTAGTATCTTGTATAATAATTGATAAAGCCCACGCTTTAGCCTGGGGCGGATCTGGCGCCATAATGGGATCTAAGAACCTTAAAGCCATAGCGGTTAAAGGAGACAAGCCGGTTAAAATACACAATCCACATAAATTTGCTATTGAAATAGATAAATATAAATGGATATTGCTTAGCACCACCACTTCCCATGCCTTAAAAGAGCATGGAACACACGGGATAGCCGGTGCAGGAAGATTAACTGGAAACACTCCAACTTCTGTTAGAAATCTACAAACAGAATATTGGGATCCTGCTAAAACCGCTAAATTAAAGGAACAGGCTTATAAAAGATTTGAAATAAGTAGGACCAATTGTTTTAATTGCCCGTTGTACTGCCTTCACTTATATAAAATGACTGATAATGATGAATGCTTAATCTCAGAGGGTATGCATGCAAATTCTGTCCGAGGCTTTGGTTCTAACTGGGATATTGATGATCCCTTTGCAGTATTGAAGGCTCATACCTTATGTAACCAACTTGGCTTGGATGTTGATGGCGTGTCATCTGTTGTAGCTTGGGCGATGGAATGCTTCGAATGTGGCTTAATATCTAACAACGATACATATGGGTTAAATCTCCGCTGGGGAAACGCAGGACATCTATTAAAACTGATTGAGGATATAGCCTTTAAAAGAGGGTTTGGAAAAATCCTGGTGGAGGGAGTTTATAAAGCTTCTAAAATAATAGGGAAACAAAGCCTTAAACATGCAGTGCATATTAAAAAAATCGGTTTGAATGAGCAAGGGCTACGTTCTCACAAAGCATGGGCTTTCGGGATGGCCGTAAGCACCAGGGGATCAGGTCATTTAGGTGGATCCCCCCAAACAGAAAATATTCAGATTCCAAAGCACGTAAGCAAATGGCTATTTGGCATAGAAGAAGCCGGTGTTCCTGGATCATATGATGATAAAGAAAAGCTTGTAGTATGGTACGAAATCTACAAAGCGCTTATAGATTCACTAGGTATCTGCTATTTTAATACAGGTTGGTACAGTATTGTACTGGCAAATTTGAATATATTGTCAACAATTTATGCAGCACTAACGGGGGTTGACCTAAACAAACAAGGATTGCATAATATTGGAAAGCATATTATTAATGTAGAAAAAGCGTTTAATGTAATTCACGCCGGATTTACCAGAAATGACGATATTCTCCCACTTAGAGTTATGGATAAACCCCTTACTGAAGGTCCATATAAAGGGGAATTTTTTCGACGCCAAAAATTTGATGATATGTTAACTAACTATTATAAACTTCACGGCTGGGATTCCAAAACAGGATTACAAAAAAAAGAAGTATTGGTTGAACTATAAGCAAAAGAAATAATTCAGCGTCTCTTGTTTTATGGTTTTGATTTATAAAGAACTTATTTTCTTATAATTTTATTTTGGATCCATCAGTATATAATTGTTGTTGGTCTATGGGATTGCCTAAATGCATATTCCGGAGCGAATCGTCCACCCATTCCGCTATTAACCGACCATCCATTCCGGGATTAGATCGACCACCTGTTCCGCTCGTTACCGACCACTAATTCCGGAGCATATCGGCCACATGTTCCACTAATAGCCGACCACTTTTTTAAGGTTTTCCGGAATCGGCGGTCGAACTGGCGGAATACAGTTCAAGCGGCGCTGGATAACAAAAGCCGACAGGAGTTTCCCTTTCCCTGCCATAAACCGTAATGAAACATTACGGAAAAGGAGAGGGTTCCTGTGGCTAAAAAACGGAGGTTATCCATGCGCAAGATCAAAGAAATTTTACGGCTAAAATCTGAACTGGGTCTGAGCGCCCGCCAAATTGCCCGCAGCCTAAGCATTTCTCACAGCACGGCGCTTGAAGTACTGCGCCGGGTTGAAGAATCAGGCCTGACCTGGCCTTTCCCCGAAGAACTAGATGATGGTGCACTAGAAAACAGGCTTTACCCAAACTGCAACACCAAAGCTGGTAATTCCAATCTTCTGCCTGACTGGACGATGGTTCACAAGGAGCTTAAACGCAAGGGAATCACCTTGCAGTTGCTCTGGCAGGAATACAAGCAGGAACACCCTGAGGGTTACCAGTACAGCTATTTCTGTGAACTTTACCAAAAATGGAGAGGCACTCTTGATCTGCCGCTTCGCCAGATCCATAGGGCGGGTGAGAAGATGTTTGTAGACTATGCCGGTATGACCATTAAGGTGATGGACACCATTACCGGTAAAATCCTTGAAGCACCCGTTTTTGTATCGGTACTCGGGGCAAGCAACTACACATATGTCGAGGCTACACCCAGTCAGGAACTGGAACAATGGATCTGTTCCCACTGCCGCTGCTTCGAATATTTTGGTGGCACAACAGAATGCATTGTGCCGGACAACCTGAAAAGCGGTGTCGCCAAGGCATGTCGCTATGAACCGGATCTTAACCCCACTTACCAGGAGATGGCGTCCTACTACGGTACAGTAATCATCCCTGCTCGTCCAAGGCGCCCCCGGGACAAAGCCAAGGTGGAAACAGGTGTACAGATAGTTGAGCGCTGGATCCTGGCTCCTTTAAAAAACCGGGTTTTTTTAAGCTTCGAAGAGGGGAACCAGGCCCTTTGGGCAGGCCTGAAAATGCTTAATGACAGACCCTTTCAGAAACTTGAAGGCTCTCGACACTCAACTTATGAAGAACTGGAAAAACCAGTCCTAAAGAAATTACCGGAGAAACGCTATGAGTTTGCCAGATGGAAACAGGCCCGGGTAAACATAGATTACCACGTTGAGGTAGAGAAAAATTATTACAGTGTGCCCTACCAGCTTGTCAAAGAACAGGTGGATGTGCGCTTTACCGGCTCCACTGTGGAGATCCTGCACAGGGGTAAACGCGTTGCCAGCCATTCCCGGCTTTATGGCAAAGGGAAGTTCAATACCATCAGTGAGCACCGGCCTGTTGCCCATCAAAAATACCTGGAGTGGACCCCATCAAGAATTATTAGCTGGGCTGAACAAACTGGGCCAAACACCGCAAAAATGGTCAGGCAAATCATGGAGAACAGGCCACACCCGGAACAGAGCTATCGCTCTTGCCTGGGCCTGCTAAGACTTGGCCGGCGCTACTCAGATGAACGCCTGGAGATGGCCTGTGGCAGGGCGCTGACCATTAATTCTTTTAGCTACAAAAGCGTTAATTCCATTTTGGAGAAGGGCCTAGACAAAATACCTGCTTCCGAACCCCTTGAAATGACCCCCATACGGCACAGCAACCTGCGTGGAGCCAAATATTTTGGTGAAGAAGGTGAGCCTACATTATGCTGATTAACCAGACCATTGAGAAACTAAAACAGATGCGTCTTAGCGGTATGGCAGAATGCTTGTCAAACCAGGCTACACAGTTAACAGGTGGTTTATCTTTTGAGGAACGCTTGGGGTTGCTGGTTGATTATGAATGGACCCACCGTCAAAACAGACGCCTTGCCAGGCTCTTGAAGGCCGCATCTTTAAAGATCAGTGCCTGCTTAGAAGATATTGATTACCACCAACCCCGGGGACTGGACCGGGGTCTGGTGGAAGGCCTTTCAACTGGCCAGTGGCTGTTAAGCCACCAAAATGTGTTGGTTACAGGCCCCTCC
>CAYXBB010000048.1:0-9865 GCA_964463285.1 uncultured Syntrophomonadaceae bacterium
CCTTCCCGCCGGATATTGGTCATCACGGCGGCGGTACTCTCTCCCCAAAATCCGAGTAGCAGCTGGGAAACAGCCATGAGGATCAGGGCTACTCCCAACAGCGTCAATAAAATACGAGGCAGCAATTTTTGTTTCAACGCGATTCACCTTCCATCCCTTTGAAGCAGGGGCCCGGTGTTTTTATTCAGGAAACCGGTTCGGCCTCCACCCAGGCAGCGCCGTTCCATTTTATCCAGGCGCCGTCATGGCGCAGCTGCCACCAGGTCCCGCCGGCGTCCTCAAATCGCAATCCGTTGACCTTTTCCTGAAACTGTTCCGGAGAGATTGCACCGGTCTGGGCCTCCATGTTCAGCTGCTCATACTTCTCCTCCAGAGCGGCAAAACGCCCGTCCCGGGCTGCCGACTTACTGGGGAGCCCCGTTTCCCAGCCGGTTGCCGGTTTTTCCTGGAGGGCGGGTTCTTCACTGCTCAGCAGTCCCGCCTTCTCGGTTTCTTTATCCAAGGCGGGCTCACTGGGCTTTTCCGGGGGATCGGAAGAGATCCGGATCAGGTTTCCGGCCCGGTCGTAATCGTAGTATTTCTTTGTTTTCCCATTGACGGCGACTGAAGAAAGCCGGTTCAGGGGATCATAGGTGTAAGTGAGTTTGATCTCCTTTTTCTCCATATCCATTCACCTCTTTCTGTTTGCGGCATCCCTTCGGCCGTTGGTGTTTCATAGGATATTATCGGGATACCAGCAGCCGGAGGGATTGGGCGATCTTGCCCACCGCTGGTCTATACTAATAGTGGCGTCTCAGTTGCCAGATGACCCCTTTTGTGGCGGTGACTGGTTTGCCACCCCGGCAGGGATCAAGCGGACTGCCCCCTCCCTTGCTGGCATGTTCGTAAATTGCCACCGGGAGGCTCAGGGCATCGGGGGTTACCGCATTTTTACCCAGTTCGGTCAAATTATCCGCCGTATCCAGGACACCCTGGCAGGCGGCGTTTTTATGCTTATTGAATTCATGGCAGGCATGCACATATCTCCGCCAGGCTGCCTCCTTTGCATCCCAGCCGCCGAACTCCCCGTAGTGATCACAGATTTTGGAATAGTAGTCGTAGGCCTTGTTCATTTTTTCCATGGCCTGTGCGCTTTTCTTGGTCTCACTGACGGTCTTACTAGAACTTTTCGCTACCTTGTAGGTGTAGTAGACGGAGGTGGCCACCCCCACCGCCAAACCGACGGTCTTCCAGGTTATCCAGGCCTCCATGAGCAGGGCGCCGTCGGGATCGATGTAGAAGAGGGGATTGTTGGCAGCGTAAAGATAGGGGTTGGTCCCCCCTTCAAAGCCCAGGGGATCTTTTTGTACAAAACGGCCCCACCGGGCGGAGTAGAAGCGCTTTTTCATAAAATAGAGCCCTTCCCCCTGATCCATCACCCCCAAAGCGCCGCAGAAGGTAAAAGGATTGCCGGCGGTATCGCCACTGGATACCAAATAACCAAAGGGAGAGTAGGTGTAGCTAGCCGCCACGCGACCGTCACTATCCGTTAAGGCCAGGGTGTTTCCGCTCTGATCGTAATGGTAGTAAAAAGTTCCCTGTTCCTCATCGACCAGGGCCACCGGCCGGCTATGGCAGTAAAGGTAGAAGCGGACCGGTTTACCGCCGACCCGGCTCTCAAACATGAGATTCCCCTGAGGATCGCGACCATAACTGAAAGACTCTTCCCCGCTATCAACTTGGATCAGGTGACCGAGGCCGTTGTAGTAAAAGCGCTTCTCCAGGCCCTCCCGGCTCAGTTTCTCCAGCCGGCTCTCCCCATCGTAGGTCGCTCTCCATCCGGGAGCCTCCACCAGGTTCCCAGCCCCGTCGTAGCGGAAAGGGGCTGGACCGGCCATCTGGTCGGCCGGGTTGCAGGAAAGGCTAAAATCCTGATCCGGAGGGGGGCTTAGCGGCTGATTACCCTCCTCTTCTAAGATGGAGCCGGAGGCATCGCGGCGGTAGCGCCGCTCGATGAAAGGCTCCCCTTTAAGGAGATGTTTCAGCCTGATTAGCCGCTCATTTTTATCGTATTCGTAGCTGCTCGACGTACCGTTGGAGCGCTCTTCTTCCACCAGGTTCCCGGCGGGATCGTAGCTGTATTTTACCCAGCCGCCGGGCCAACTCATCTCCACCGGTCGCAGGCGGCTGTCATAGAGATACTTCACCACTGGGCCGCCGGGATAGGTGATCGACTCGATCAGGCCGGCCCCGTTGCTGGTAGTGGAGAGAACCGAGCCACCAGGATAGGTGATCGCTTTAAATCCTCCGGCTTCATCGTAAGTGTAGAAGAGCTTGCCGCTCGGGTCCAAAATTTCGATCAACCGGCCGCCGCTGTCGTAAATGTAGCGGGCTGCCTCCTGCCCGTCGTGGAAGACCCTTTCTAAGAGGCCATCGGGATCATATGCAAATTCCACTTTTTTCCCACGGGCATCTCTTTCTTCGATCACCCGTCCCAGGGGATCCCGCTTCAGCGCCGTAGCAGCCCCCAGGGGATCGATAACCCCGATTTTACGGTGGCAGGGGTCATACTCGTAGGCGGTCTTGCCTCCACCATCCAACTGGAAGGAGAGCAGGTTGCCGGCGGGATCGTAGTTGAAAAGCTGGTTCTGCCCCAGGGCGTTGGTAACCCGGTTAAGACGGCCGGCCCCATCATAGCGGTAGCGGGTAGGCTTCCGGCAGTTATTAAGCAAGGAGATCAGGTTGTTGTTACCGTCATAGGCCAACTCGCTGGTGGCCAGGGAGGCATCGATCTCTTTAAGAATATTACCGTTGGCATCCCGCTCGTAACCCCGGCTGAGACCCCGTTCATCGGTAGCCAAAAGACTGTAACAGCAATCAAAGACCAGACTCTTCTTGCTGCCGTTGGGGTGACGGTGGCTGATTAGCCGGCCGTTCCCATCGTGCTCAAAAGTAGCGCTATGGCCCAGGGCGTCGGTGACGGTGGTAGGCAGGTAGCCCTGCTCGTCAAAGCTGAAAGTAGTAACGCCCCCCGCCGGGCTGGTGGCCCGGACCACGTTGCCGAAACGGTCGTACTCCATGGCAGTCCCAAGACCATCGAATCCGGTCAGGCTCACCGGCAGGCCCTGCTCATTGTAGTCGATGGCAATTGTTCGTCCGGCGGGGCTGGTGATCCCCACCAAGCTATGGCGATCATTGTAACGGTAAACCCATTTGCCGCCCAGGGGATCGGTAATCCCGGTGAGATTGCCAAAAGGATCGTAGGCAAACAAGAGCTCCTCGCCGAGCTGATCGATCTCTTTGATCTGTTGGCCGGCCCCGTCATACTCCCAGCGGATCAATCCACCGTTGCGGTCCCGGCAGCTTACCGGAAGGCCGTCGCGGTACTCCACGGTGGCTGCCCGGCCCAGGGGATCGATCACCTGTTCGGTCAGCCCGCCTCTGCTCTGGAAGATAGTTTTATTTCCCTCCGGATCGGTCACCTCTACCCGGCGGGGAGAACCGGCGAGCAGTACGTAGCGGGTCACGTTTCCGTTGGGATCGCTAAAGGAGCGAAGCAGTCTCTCTTTCCCTTTTTGTTGATAGGTAAAGGCAACAGTCCTTTTGCTCTTGCCGGTGACCATTTTGGTCAAGGTAGAGCCAGCATCGTATTCGTAGTTAACCGCTATGCCCATCAGATCTTCCGTATGAACCAATTTTCCCTGCCCGTCATAGTCGAAGGAAGCCTGGCGTCCGTCGGGCAAGGCAAAGCCGCTGCAGAAATCTTGTTCGTTGAAGGCAAAGGCCATGGAGCGACCGGCGGCATCGGTGATCGTCTCCAGATTCCCCCGGGGACTGTACGAAAGGCAGACAGCGTTGCCATAATAGTCACTGATCTGGGTGAGCCGGCCCAAATTCATCCCCGGCACCCGGTCGAAACGCATATAAACCGCGCTCCCTTTCTGGATATAGAGCCAGTACTCCCCGTAATCGAGAAGGCGGTGAAATATGCCGGCCGGCGGCCGGGTCTCCACCGGCTGCTCCGGGGTGGCCCCGGCGGCGGTGCTAAAGGGAAGACCCTGACCCGAGCCTTTGTAAACCCAGATCTGGTCTCCTTTTTGCTCCAAAAGCCATTCATAGGAAAAATTCCAGCCGCGTCCGAAGATACCGCTCTTCTCCAAGGCACTGTTGTAGCTTAACGTTAAATTAATTTCCGGGCCTAACCCCTGATTCTCAAAAAAAGTGTCCTGGATTACCAGATTGAGGGTGGCCGTATTTACCCAGTAGCGGGGCAGGCCGTACTGTACACAGTCTCCCGGTCCCTTGCCGCCCAAGAAACTGGTATAGGGGTTATCATCGGGGCCGCCGTAGCCGGCCTCAGGCGGTGGGAGATAGTCGTCGGCTGGTTCCGTTTCCCGCTCTTCAGCAGGCTCTTCTTTTTCATAGGCGGAATCAGGCCCATCGGGAACTCCAGCTTCCGGGCCGGCAACTCCCAGGGCTTCTGCCACCGCGCCGGCCGCCGCCCCACCCGCCGAGCCCAGCGAGCCGCCCAAAGCAGCGGCAACGGCGGCGATCACCGAAATGATGGCGGTAGCCAGGGGCCCGGCATGTCTTTCCCAGAGTTCGTCTTCACAATCACAGCCATAGCCCCAATCCCAGTTCCAGTTGCCCTCGCCGTCGGGAACCAGGTGGGGAAAAGAATCGTAGTCAAGGGTGTCCCCCCCCGATCCCGGCAGAGGTTCTATCCCCGGGATCGAATCCAGATCGGGGGGCAATTCCCCCCCCTGCTCTGGGCCGGTCAGGACCGGAATATCTTCTTCTGCTTCTTCCTCTTCCCCTTCTTCCTCCTCTTCTTCTTCCCCCACAGCGGTGCCCTTCTTCCGGGCTTTCCATTCAAACTCACCGTAAGCATAACCGGAGTCTTTTTCAACCCTTAGAGTTATTTCACCGTTGATAACAATTTCATCTCCATCCCTTTTCGGTACACCGCTGAAAGATATGTAATAAACATATTCGCTGGAGGGGGTCACATAGGTGGTCGAGGCACTGATCATACCCCCCTGATAGCTTGCCTCCATTGGAACGGATAGCCGTTCCGATGGGTTATAGGCCGCCGTTCCATTACCATCGCTGTTGAGGACCAGTGTAAATGAGGGTACGCCTCCGGAGACAAAAAATCCCGGACTGCTGCTTTCCCTGTGGGTAACAAATCCTATTGAATCATAGCTGCCGGCGATCTCTTTGGCGGCAATAGGCTGCTCGGCTCCGGCCACCGCCGGCGACAGGAAAAAGAGCAAAAGAAAAACCAACCGTATCAAAACTATCTTCATTTTCATACCGCCGGCACCGCCTTCCCAGGCCTTACCGTGATGTTAATAACCAGGCCCGCCACAAAAATTATCGCCCCCAGAATATAGGCCAGGTAGGGCAGGGGCACGGCTGAGAGGGCGATCCCCAAGGCGCTTCCGGCCCCGTAACCGGCGATGATCCGGTTCACGGTCAACGGTGTGGGGGTTTTCCCCCTGGTCAACTTATGGGCCCCCGTCAGAGCCAGGTTCCTTAGAAGATCGCCCCGGCTAGTAAGCGCCCTCAGGGCCAGCAGGGCCCCGGCGATACCGGCCATGCTGTTTATCGGACTGGCATTACCGGTAAAAAAATTAAAGAGAACCAAAGCTAGCCCCAGGCCCAACATAAGCTCCGCCGCTGCATTTACACCCTGCAGGGCCATCCCGGCAGCCAGACCCTTGAGCCCCGCCTTCAGGGCTTTGAAGGGATTTTTACCCGAAAAAAGAGGCATGATCAAAACGCTGAAAAAATAGGCAAAGATCGCCTTGCCGATAATCCCGCCCAGCGCTCCTACTACTCCGCCGTACATACCGCCCTGAGCAAAGGTCAAAAAGGAGAGAAAGCGCACCGGCCAGGGGTTTATACCCAGCGGCGGCAGCAGGGAAAGCACCAGCCAGAACAGGGCCAGCGCCACCATCGGGATCAGTTGTTTTGGATTTTTTAGGAACCTTTTTAGGGAATCGGAAAGAAGCAAACCGATGTTTGAACCGGCGCCGCTATAATCCGGGGCAGTACTTTCCATAGGGGCATAAACAGCGGCTTCCCCGCCCGGCATTATTCCCTTTATAATTTCACCTCCGCAGGAGGGGCAGAACTTTGAATCGGGGTTAACCGGCGTACCGCAGTTATTACAAAATTGGTCCATTTATAAAACCTCCTTCGGGAGATCACTTTTCTATAGCTGTTTTTATCACGCCATCTTCCCTGTACAAAAGCATTTAGTAATAGCCGCCCGTTATGCCGCCCAATATCCCCATAATGGCTCCTCCGGCGATGATCCAGAGTATTACCGAAATGGCGCCCATGATCAGGGCAGCCCGGGCAAAATTCTTTTTGTTTAAAGGGGTTGCCGAGCCGAAGCTCCAGACAAACAAGAGGATAACATTGACGATGGGGATACATAACAAAAGAAACATGACAATATACTGGCCCACACTGAGAACCTCGTCTCCCGCCGATGCCCCCGTCCCGTAAGAAGGCTGGGGTGCGTAAGAAGGCGGCCCCTGTACCACCGATCCCGGAGAGGGCCGCGGTGATGATGACGGAGGGGGTTGGGCTGCCGGCCGGTAAACCGGTGGCGCTGAAGGGGCTGCTTGCCTAGGCGCCGGCTGATAGCCTGGAGGTGGTGGCGGGGGCGGTGGGGAGAAGATCGGAATCGCCGGCTGCGCTGTTCCCGGAGCGGCAGCCTGACCCCCGATTTTTGCCCCGCAGGAAACACAGAACCTTGAATTTTCAGGAAATTTAGCCCCACACTTTTCACAAAACATTACGTTCATCTCCCTTATGAATGATTTATAAATTCGCTAAGTCATAAGCGTGCTCTATCTTGCCTTTTGCATAGGAGCACGGTAATTTGGCTATTACAGGCCTCATTACCCTCCTTCAGGATTTAAATGTAGGCGCAACGCCGGTTTCGTAGCGAAATTTGTCGGAGATCTCCTGCAGGGCATCTGAATCGAGCGGTGGCCGCAAAAGCCGGATTTCCTCAACCCTTTGACCCATACCATAAGAAAAGGAGATATAATCGGGCCCGATCTCCATCGCCCTCAGCCGGATCCCTTCCTGGTTGTATTTAATAACCCGATCGTTTAAGAGAACACCAAAGTAAGAGATTAACACCTCGCTACTTTGAGCTTGCCGCCGACGACGCCCTTCAGAGGGGAATTCGCTGATGGTAGCGGTGCAAAGGTTGAGGATTGCGTTATCTGCAATGAGGCCGGCAATCTTTAGCTCTTTCAGCTTGTTTGCCAGTAAACCGACCATAATTAAGGTGGCCAATACAGTGATTGTCAGAAATACCCGGTTATCAATTAAAAACCGCCCTTCTTTGCGTAAAAGGAGCAAGGCGCTGCTTAAAAAACCTAAACCGGCAAAAAATGCTAACAGGTAGACTCTTCGCCTGATTATCTGCAAACAGACCCTCCTTCCCCAACTCGCTGTTCCCTTCACCCGGGTCGATCTCAGCATAGCAACCTCTGAAGAAAAAGAGATCACCCAAACCGGGTAATCTTATGAAAAAAGCCCCTACCTTTTTCGGGTAGGGGCCAAATTTTCCGTCTTATTCGGGGAGCCATTAGGGAATCTTAAAGATTTTCCTGACCCTCTGATAATCCTCTTTTAAGCGGATGGAATAGCCGAACTGTAATAAAACCAGGGAGAATGAAGAACCTTTAGCAAAGATTAAGAGAATACACAATAAACGCCCAAACCGAACGGCTATCTTACGCCGGGGGAACATTATGGCAGGTTTTTAGCGGCATAAGAAAATTAAACTGTAACCGCTCTTGTAGAAGCCTCGTAATCTTCCGACATAAGAAGTATAATAAGGCCGTACAAATGTTATCGGGGGGAGAGCTATGGATTACATAACATCCGGTGAAGCAGCGGAAAAATGGGGCGTTTCCGGACGGTCGATCACCTATCACTTGGTCGCCGGGCGTATCCCCGGCGCAATTAAAAAGGGAAAACTGTGGCTGATACCCGCGAATGCCCGTCGGCCCTTCGATAAAAGACGCCGTGGGCAAGCATTGTCAGAGCAAGCCTCGTCTCTGTCCTCCGAGCTCTGCAGCGTCATCGCGGCCACCTCCGCGCCGCTGCCCGCTCATGATCCCGACGCGGTTCTGGACTCCGTAGGCGAAAAAAGGGCGCGGCTTCAATACGAGGCGGAGCTGGCCTATCTGCGGGGCGACTTTGCACGAACGCTGGCCTGCCATCGTCAGACCGAAGGAAACGACGCGGCGCGGCTGAGGGCCTGCCCGGTGGCGGCGGCGGCAGCCATCAGCATGGGCGATTACCCCACCTACACGCAGATGGAAGCGTATCTCAAAAGATGCGCCAAAGCCCATCCGGACGGCGTTGTTGCCTTCATGGCGGAGCTGGCAATTGCCACCGCCGCCGTAAGCTGCATTGCCCCCAACATGGCTCCGAAATGGCTCAAACAGGGGGAATTTAATGTTTTCCCCCCGCAAATCAGGCCCTATGCCCTGTATCTTCGGGCCAAATACTTTCAATGCACGGGCGAGTACGCGACCATGCTGGCCGTAGCGCAGACCGCGCTGGCCCTTGGAGAGCCGGAACGCGGGTTCAGCCAGACCGGCCTCTACCTGCGGCTGTGCTGCGCGATGGCCTGCCACGCCCTCGGGCAAGAGGACGAGGCCTTGCGCTGGTTGCTGGAAGCCATGCGCATTGCTCTGCCCCACGGCTTCATCACGCCCTTTGCCGAGGTCGTGACCGCGTTCGGCGGATTGGTGGAGCACTGTCTGAAGCGAGAATTTCCCGCTTGTTACAATACTATCCTTGAGCAGTGGAAACGCGTCTTCTCAAACTGGATCGCCTTCCACAACCAGTTTACAGAGGACAACATCACGCATATTTTGTCCTTACGGGAATACCATATTGCCATGCTTGTGGCACGTCGTGTCCCTTACGTAAAAGTTGCAAAACAGCATTGTGTTTCCGTGGGAAGGCTCAAGAACATCATGCAGGAGATTTACGACAAGCTGTTCATAAACAGCCGGAACGAGCTTGCAAAGTACGTTTTATAGTTGAAATCCTGACCACCCGCGCAGCGAGTGGTTTGCCTCGCTCTAAAAGGTATTCTGCGCTCAACTGAATCTTAAGGTTTACTGGTTCCGCCTCCTTTGTTAAGTGCGGCTGACGAAACCGGCCCTATTTAACAACGAGAGACTGTTTTTTTCTTTTGGCAAATAACGTGACTTTTTGAGGATAAAAAGTCACTATCAAACGCCTGGATTTGCCCCTATGATAATCTTGGGGTTGTTGCCAACTGTAACAGTATATCTATACCTCCAGTGTAAGGGTTAATTTTATTTCACGAAACCATTGTGCCATAATTGTGAAAACACATCTAAGGGGAGCAGGATAATGAGTCAGCTTTTCAGAAAAACCGCTATGGAACGGGTAACCTCGCCGGAACAGCTTAACGATTACATCCGGGTATCCAATCCGAGCGTATGGCTGGTGCTGGCCGCCGTTCTGATCCTGGTGGCGGCGGCCTCTGTCTGGGGGATGTACGGTACACTCGATACCACGCTTGAGACGATCGGCTACACGGAAAATGATCGGGTCGTCTGCTATTTAACCGAAGAGGAATTTACCGCGGTAGCGGACGGCGTATTGGAGGTACGCGTCGACGGCACCGCTTCCGCCGTCGCCGCCAGGCAGACCCAACCTGTCTCTTATGCGGAAATCAGCGCTCTATATGCAAACGACCCCTACGCCCTGCATGCTTTAAGCTTTGCCCCGGGCGAGTGGCGATACCGGGTGGAGCTTGTGCCTGCCGGTACGGCCGGCGGCCTAGTCGAGGTTTCATTCCTCATTG
>CAYXBB010000049.1:0-9717 GCA_964463285.1 uncultured Syntrophomonadaceae bacterium
CCTATGTTCAATCGACCCAGCGGTAACCCACCCCCCGCACGGTATGGATAAAACCGCTGCCAATCTTTTCGCGCAGGCGGCTGATATGCACAGAGAGGGTGTTGTCATCTATATAAAGCTCCTCGCTATCCCATATGGCCTGCAGCAAAAGAGTGCGGGTGACTACCTGGCCGGCGTGGCGAGCCAGGGTGGATAGAAGCTGAAATTCGGTGGGGGTTAGAAAAATTCTCTCGTTGTTGCGATGCACGCTCATGGCTTGCAGGTCTATCGAAAGCCCTTTGTTTCTATAGATTCGGGCTTCCGGCTGCTTTCTTCTGAGTAAGGCCCGCAAGCGGGAGAGCAGCTCCGCAAGACGGAAGGGTTTGGTCACATAGTCATCACCGCCCGCATCGAGTCCTCTCACGATCTGCACCTCCTCATCCTTGGCAGTGAGAAAGAGGATCGGCGTATTCATGCCGCTACTTCGCCAGGCGCTGCAAAGCTCCAGGCCGCTGCCGTCGGGAAGCATTATATCCAAAATGATCAGGCGGTAGCTGTTCTCGAGGGCCAGACGGCGCGCCTCCCGGCAGGTCGTCACACAATCTACAGTATATCCCTCACGCGACAGCATTTCGGAAAGCCCGTCCCGTAAAAAAATATCATCTTCTACCACCAGCAGCTCGGGTTTCAAGACTTAACCCCCGTTGAAAAAAGTCCTGCAAAATTTATCTTAAGTATAGCATAATGGGTTTTGACGGGGGCGGTAGCCTGCTGGGAGACTCGTCGTCAGATCGCCAAGAACAGAAAACCGCAAGCATACTTATTGTCTGATACTTTTATTTTTCGTTGGAAACCATGGAGATCGGTCCGGCAGGATCTCGATCCGGAAGATTTTCGTGCTGCACCCAAGGAAGAATTGGATTTTTGAGATAGCACGGGGGAGGGGTTTCTATAGAGAAGTAAACATTGGCAAGATGTTTGCGGAATAACACATCAAAGGGGGAGGCCAGGTAATGAGGCATACTGTCTATCCACCAGGCATAATCACTGCCCTCGGCAATGTAAATATTGCGCAGTGCTTCTTCCAACTTTTGTTGATCACAGTGTGAATTGCGGGAATAGCTTTCCACGGCTTCCCGGGCTTGTAGCAAATAATTCCACAGCCGGTTTTTATTAACTGTGCCGATCCAGCGATTAAGGCGGTGATCCACCCAGGAACCGGTAAACAGGTTGTTTATCTGCTTCCGGGGAGGGTTTTCCAGTAAAAACTCACTTACTGTAACAGTTTTTAGAATCCGATCTTCAGACAGCCTGCGGTAGAGATCTGTTAAAAAAGGGCCTTTATCGCCATCGTACCACTCCCAGGCATTTTCTCCATCCAGCGAGATCGTTACCAAATGTTCCTCTACCGGGTGGGCCAGATTCTCGGCAATTCTGTGCAGGCGATGAACCAGATCGGCAGCAGCATCTACAGGACGAAAATGCTGGTATTCAAAACCAATGCGATTGGAAAGGTGATGATCCCGGAACACCATGGCTATCTCTTTTCCCGCCGCTTTAACCAGATAGGGCCTGTATAAAATGTCACCGTTAAGTACATGTCCATAGGCATCGCGGTGAATCTCCAGGTTGAGCGATCTGGCTAGAATCTGTTCATCGGAGACGGTCCAAGAAAACCCCTGATCTGTAAACACCGGAATTGTTTCCGGACTAACCGCCTGTTCGGGCGGCCAGATTCCCTTCGGGGAACAGTTAAACAAACGGCGGTACTGACGCACGGATAGTTTAGTCTGATCGTAAGCGTCGGCAAGCCACTGAAACCGTGCAGGCAAGGGGAGCTCGGGGCAGGCACGCAACGCACTGTGGCTGTCTATGATCAGCGGCATAATGGGATGATAGAAGGGTGTGGTAATGATCTCAATTTGTCCCTTTTCTTGCAGGCGGCGATGCTTTGGCACCACTCGGCGCAAGATGTCAAGCTGGTGTTCCATTAATTGCCAGCAATCATCCGGAGAGAAATCCCGGCCTTTGCGTTCCAGTTCCTGCAAAAAAGGGCTTTCCGGTCTGATCAGAGGATCAATCCAGCAGAGATTGAACCACACCATGAGATCCTGATAATCGCGGGGTTTAAAACGCCGGACCGCCTGTTCCACCTTTGCCGGCTCCCGGACCCTTCCTTGAAGTTCCAGCAGTTCCCGATAACGGGGAAAGGTGCTGATCACTTTATCCCAGTGAATATCAAAGTAGTGATGCAGTAAAAATTTTTGTTCCGCCGGATTTAGATGTTCCGCCGGCATAATTACGCTTTGGTAATAATCGCTACTTCCCGAAAGATAGTCTTCAATCTGCTCCAGCAAGGAAGGGGTGAGATTAAAGGTCTGCCGGATAGAAGGAAAAGATTCCAGTAAAGCAGCCATGGAATAATAATCTTTTCCGGCGTGCAGGCGGGTCCAGGGCATGATATATTTTTTTTTATCGGTGTCCCGGTAAAATGGCTGGTGCTGATTCCAGATAAATGCTACCGCTAACTTATTCATACTTTCACCTCATGGTGAAGCGGCTTCCCCTTTTCCCCCACCACAAATGACGAAAAACGCATTTTTAATTCCACCGACCAGCTTTTTTCCGGATAAAGATCAATTTGCCAGCGGGGAAGGATCATGGACTGCTGGTAGACCCGCTCCAGTCCATCCTCGGAAAGGGAGATCGTTTCCACCGGCGCCCGCCACAACTGGGCCGGCTTATTAAATTCCAGGGTAAATATAAAATCCCGCTGGCTATCACGCAGCAAAACTTGCTCTACCTGTTCTTCAATGCCGGTGGAGGCCAAATGGCGTTCTCCAAGTTCTCGCCCCGGAATTTCAAACCATCTCTGTTCATCATATCCTCCCATCATAGCCAGATTAAATTCTACCGCAAACCGATATATTATAGGGTTTGAGCCGGTGTTTTGCAGGATATAGTTTACACTTATCTCATCCTCGCCGGCGTAAAGGGTTATAGATTTTTCCAATAGCAGCGATCCCTGTTCCTTCAGCATTCCGGCCCGGCGGAAAATAACCCTGATCCCCGGAAGGTCGGGGCTCTCTCCGTTAATCGCCAATGATACCACTTGAGTAGAAGCCGGCTGCATTAAAAATTCGCCCGGTTCTTGGTATTCGGCATTTATGAATTCTTCCAGGCTCACTTCCGGGGATAAAAAGTGCTCGATTAAGGCTACCCGCGAATAAGGATCGTAATGCAAATGCTCCATCAGCCCCTCTTCTTTTACCTTTTGCAGGTGATGGATGGAAACAGCTCCTTTTTCAGGGGATTTGGGAGCGGCAACCTGTTCCGATAGTTGCTGGTGATAGGGCTCCGGGCGCCGGGTTAATGTATCCAGCAGATTTATCCCCGCCGGCTTCCAGGAAAGTTCCCACAAACTGCCCCCTAGGTGGGGGGCCAGCAACAAGCTAAACCGGTCGGTATTTATTACCAGATCATTTTCACCGCTGTAGTCATGATCTACTGACACCGCCTTCAAAAAAGGCCCGGGCTGCAATTGAGAATCGATAATCCGTTCCGCCCGCAGCAGGTTTTCCCAAACAGCCGCCCGCAGAAAATTCAAGTATAGGCCTCCAAACACCCCGTGCCAGTAAGCACAGTTGCACTGGGCCGCCCAGATATGTTTCAGGGCTTGCTGCCGGGTTTCCTCCGAAGGCAACTTATTCAGGCGGCGACGAACAAAGAGCATCTTTTTATGCAGGCGATTGCTTTCCGGGTAACGGGTTAAAAAATTTCTCCAGAAGCCGCCCGACCACTCTTTCATCTCCCGGTAGGAGGCTGTGGGAAGGTAAACCGGCCCCCGGGGAGGGAACATCTGCCGGTACCGGTTGAAGGTTACCATCTTTAACCAATCCCGGTTCTCCGTAAGCAATGTAAAAAATTTTTCCAACCACCCCTGTTCAAAAACTGTTTCATAAGTACCCGGCCAGCCGCCAAATTTTTCTCCATCATCGGCCAGCACAAACAGGCGTTGTTCATGGGGATCTTGATGCTCCCGAAAAAAATCGATCGTTTCCTGGGGGTCCTTAAAAGGTATTAAATAACGAAGTTGCTCACTAATGGGAAATATATCCAAGGGCCACCCTTCCTCTTCAGTGCGGTAATAACCGTATAAAACCTGTTGTCCAATCTCAAAAAAATGGGCATCATCCACCGCCAGGTACTCCAGCCCTGCCTCAGCAATAGGACGGGCCAGATGAGGTTCCCAAACTCGCTCCGCCAGCCACATTCCCCGGGGAACAACTCCGAACAGATCTTTCAGCCGTTCCGCCATATAGCGCATTTGGCCGATCTTGTCCTCCTCCGGAATAACCGGTAAAATCGGTTCGTAATAAGCCCCTCCCAGTATTTCTACCTGCTCCCTGTCCACCAGTACCCGTAGGCGGCTAATAAAATCAGGCTGGTTTTCCTCCAACCATTCCAGCAGGCTCCCTGAATAATGAAGAACCATACTAATCCCGGAGAACTGCTCCAATATGGAAAGGAAAGGCTGGTAAACCTGTTCAAAGCTTTGCTGAAACACTTCGCCCAAATTGCCTACCGGCTGATGATTATGTACGGCCAGCACAAAATAAATCTTTTGATCCGTCGGCATTCGCTTTTCCTCCTTCTCCCCGTAAAAATTCTGCGGCTTGTTCCGGTACGGAAACGTTAATATATACTCCGGATCCCATTTCAAACCCGGCCACGGTGGTCAGCTTGGGAATTATTACAATATGCCAGTGGTAATGGGGCAGGCCGGCGGCCCGTAAAGGAGCGCTGTGAAGATAATAATTGTAGGGAGGATCATCCAGAGTCGTTGATACCCGGCCAAGCGCCGTGCCCATTATAGATGCCAGATCGGATTTCTCCAGCTCTTTTATTTCTGAAAATGATGATTGGTGTTGCTTGGGAAGTATCCATATTTCAAAGGGGAGACGGGAGGCATAAGGTACATAAGCGCTAAAAAAGGTGTTATCAGCTACCAGCCGTCCCTCAAATTCCAGCTCTTCCGCCAGAGCGTGGCAATAAGGACATCCTTCAGTGGTGAGATAGTAATCGTGGGATCGCTGGAGTTCTTGTGTTACCATCGGGGGCACAATCGGCAGTGCTATCAGTTGGGAATGGGGATGCTCTATCGAAGCCCCGGCTTCCAGACCGTGGTTACGGAAGATCTGGGCATACCTTAAATTACGATCCCGGGACATGAACAGGTAGCGCTGATAATACGATTCTACCACCAGCTTCATCTGTTCCTGATCCAGCGCTCCCGGATGGCGGTTGTGCACCGGCGTTTCCACCAGCACCTCGTGTATCCCGTAGGCCGGCATATCCCTGAAGATGGCCTCGTCCTTGCGGTGCCTGGGCCTGGGATCCCCCTCCGGTTTTACCGCTGGAAATTTATTGGGGACCACCCGTACCCGCCACCCCGGGGTATCCGGGTTGCCATTATCCCTCCCCAAGGCCATAACCTCAGGGGGGGTCGTGGTTTCATTGCCCATACAAAACGGGCAGTTTTCCTTATGAGATGGCGGCTTCAGCCGGGGCTCCTCTTCTTTCTTGGCGGCAAAGGTTTCCGGGCGTTTAGCCCGATCGGTGGCTATGATTACCCATTGCCCTGTAGTAAGATCCTGTCTAAACTCAGGCAAAAATGAACACCCCCAGATTTATGATAAGAAAAACAAAAACGTCCTATTTTTTCCGTGGGCCGACAGGTGTGGAAATTAGAGGCCTGCCAGCGGGAGCGGAGATGAAACCCCGCTCCCGCTCCTGCTTCCTGAAACTTCCTATATCCTGCTTTTTGATCAATAGGGTTCGTCATAGGAAACAAAGGGCAACTTCAAGGTGGCCATCCCCCGATAAACATCCCGATAACGCTCGGCAGCTTTATACCAGTTAAAATTGTCGATTACATGAGCCCGGCCGCGTTGTCGCATCCGCTCAATCTGAAGCCGGTTTTCTTCCTGCAGGAGGGCCATGTTTACCATACCGCAGGCCAGCGCCAGCGGATCCCGGCGGGGCACCAGCAGTCCGGTGGACTGTTCCGGTTTATCTTCCAAACTAATTACCGTGTCGTTGATCCCCCCCACCCGGGTACCGATGGGTATACAGCCCATGCACATCGCCTCCAGCTGCACCAGCCCAAAAGGTTCAAAATTGGAGGGGATTATACAATAGTCGGCGGCTCCATAATTTTCCCGGGTGGTTTCCCGGCCCAGGTATTGCAATATCGCCTTCATGTTTTTGGGATATAGGGATTCCAACCGGCGGGCTTCCGACTCCAGGTGGGGATCTCCCGAACCTAACAGAACCAGACGGAGTTTATCTCGAATCCTTTCCGCCCCGGCAACTTCCCCTTGCATGATCCTAACAAAGGCCTGCAACAGAACATCGATCCCCTTTTGGGCCACATCCAACCGGCCCACATTAAAAAAGAAATAGCCGTCCTCCAGACCGTGCCCCTCCAGTATTTTTTTCCGGCGATCACCGCGGGCAAGGGTGTGTAGCTGCAGTAAATCCGGATCCCAAAAATCGGCATCGGTTCCGTTCCAAACATAGGTGACTTTACCCTGAAAGGAGCCGAAGAAGGTCGGCCATTCTTCATCCAGATAACTATAGCTGACAGTGGTTAAATAATCGCACTGGTGAGCTCCAAATACCTCAATATTAAACATTTCCCCTTCCAGGTAGCGATTATCAATCAGTTCTCCTAAATTGACTTCATTTAGCTCCTTAACCGACATCCGTTCCCGGCAAATACGGTGAATGGTGTATACAAACGGGATACGGAAATATTTCTTAACCAGCACACCTGAAAACACACAATGCCAGTCATTAATATGAAGCACCTGGGGCTTGCATTTTTCTTTCTTTAGCAACAGGTTGATTAGCCCCGGCAAGCCCTTGGTAAAATGGACCAGCTTCTGAATAAATATTTCCCGGGGATGATAGACCTCCGGATGATCCATTACCTCGTTGCTGAACAAAAATATCCTGACCTTTCCCCGCCAAAATTCATAAACACTCAAGGGGTAAATATGCTCGCCTACCATAATCCGGAAATCGGCATATTTTTTAAATTTAAGTTCCGGCGACTGTTTTATCAAACCATGGGAAGGCATAAAAATATAGACCTCATCCTGCTTGCTCAAGGTTTCCGCCAGTGAGGTTACCGCCTCCGCCAAACCGCCAACCCGGATCGGCAGATGCTCAAAAGTAGCCATTCCAACCAGCATTCGGGTATATCCTCCTTCTTCTCGGGCCAAAAAATCAAAATTAGCTTGCCCCCGGTATGGCTTTTTATTCCGCCGGCAGGTTGCCTTCAAAATCAATATTCTAGGTTTTTACGGGCATAATATTTTTTAGCTTCTGCCGTTCAAAGTTTTATAACTAACCCCGCCGGTTCAAGTTTCCGGTCGGTTATTTTTTAACAGGCGGCAGGGTTTCCTTGCAGATCCGTTATTTTATATTTATTAAGCAGTAGATGGAATTACCGGAGGTGTAAGCAATGGCTGATTCGCCCGCCTGCGAAGAAGCTCTTCCCACATATTACGAAGAAGACCGGCTGGTTCTTTTACCCCGGGATCCCTACTCGCTGTTTGCCTACTGGGAGATAAGCACATCAACCGGTGAACATATTAAAAAAAACTGGGGGGAGAAGGGCTGGAACAATTCCTCGCCGGTATTGCGTATATGTAAACACCATCGGTCCCGGCAGGAAACCATCGAAAGTGTTACAGATATTAACCTGGAGCCGGGCTCCAATAACTGGTATATCCCCGTCACCGGTCCGGATCACTTCTATCATGTCGAACTGGGATGGCGCCGCCCGGAGGGAACTTTTTTTTCCCTGCTTATCTCCAACCTGGTCCGTACTCCCCGGAACAGTATCAGTGATCTGATTGATGAAAACTGGAAACTCCCGGATTGGAAATCTAGAAAACTTTTTCGCCGGATTTCTGTTTACCATCTGAGTTCTCCGGAACTTATCCGGCGTTTACCAAAACAATAATACCAATAAAACCAGAGGAGGATTATCTATGCCCCAGGGATTTTTGGCTTTAATACTTCATGCCCATCTTCCTTTTGTCAAACACCGGGAACATGAATACTCGTTGGAAGAAAAATGGTTCTACGAAGCTGCTACTGAGTGCTATATTCCTTTGCTGCAGGTGTTGGAGAAACTTCAGGAGGATAGCGTAGATTTCCGGTTAACCTTTTCTCTTTCCCCTACCTTGCTGGCAATGATGGAGGACCATTTTTTACAGGAACGATTCAGCCGTTACCTGCAGCGATTGCAACATTTAGCCCGGCTGGAAGAAGAACGAACCACGGGCGATCCGGATTTTAATTCCCTGGCCAGAATGTACCGGGAACAGTTTGATTCCGTAGCACAGTATTTTCACCGGCACTGCCACAAACGCCTGGTCAGCGCCTTCCGGAGGCTGGCGGAAAAAGGCCATCTGGAGATAATCGTCACCGCATCCACCCACGGGTATTTGCCGCTGCTGGAGGTTCAACCGGAAAGCGTGTATGCTCAAGTAGCCAATGCGGTCTGTTATTATACCGAACTGTTTGGGGAACCTCCCCGGGGGATCTGGCTACCCGAATGTGCATTTAATCATGGGCTGGATACTATCCTGGGCGATTTGGGGATACAATATTTCATAACCGCCACCCACGGGGTGCTTTATGCCTCCCCGCGCCCCAAATATGGAGTATACAGTCCTATTCTTACTCCGGGCGGCGTGGCAGCCTTTGGAAGAGATCCGGAATCATCCAAACAGGTGTGGAGTTCCCGGGAGGGGTATCCCGGAGACTATAACTATCGGGAATTTTACCGGGATATCGCCTATGATCTTCCCCTGGAGTACATCGGCCCCCACCTACACCCCCCAGGTATGCGCACCGACAGCGGGATCAAACATTATCGGATCACCGGGGAAAATTTGGCGTATAAAGAGCCCTACCAGCCCGAGCGGGCATTGGAAAAGGCCGCCGAGCATGCCGGAAACTTTATGTTCAACCGGGAGCAACAGATTAAATATCTAAGCCGACTAATGGGCCGTCCACCGGTAGTGACCGCCCCTTACGATGCCGAGCTGTTCGGCCACTGGTGGTTTGAGGGCCCCCGCTGGCTGGATTACCTTTGCCGAAAAATTGCCTATGACCAGGACCATCTAAAATTGATCACTCCCGGCGACTACCTGGATTTAGGTTACCCTTTGCAGGTCTCCAACCCCAATCCCTCCAGTTGGGGTGACAAAGGTTACCACGAGGTGTGGCTAAATGGAAGTAACGACTGGCTCTATCGTCACCTCCACCGGGCGGCCATGGATATGGTAGAACTGGCAACCAGATATCCGGAAGCGGAAGGTCTGCTGGCAGAGGCCCTTACCCAGGCCTCTCGGGAGCTGCTACTGGCCCAGAGCAGCGACTGGCCGTTTATCATGACCACCAAAACCATGGTAGAATATGCCCTTAACCGGGTTACCGGGCACCTGCTAAATTTTCGAAGCCTGGCCCGTCAGATCCGCAGCGGACAGATCGACCGGCCCTGGCTTAAAAAAATAACGGAAGCAAATGATCTATTCCCCAAACTTGATTACCGCCTGTTTCAAGATCTGGAGACCACCGTCCCCCCAAACCACGCAAACCACGGGGACGGTTCTTAAAGGGTTCAATCGGAAGTTTTGCGCGTAAATAGGCTCAACG
>CAYXBB010000050.1:0-9646 GCA_964463285.1 uncultured Syntrophomonadaceae bacterium
CCGACCCATATTGGGACGGGGGAGAGTTGCCCGCGGTGCCACCCAGGTTGCCTGCCTTAGCAGGCCTGCTTGTTTCAGGTACGGAACAGGGTATCTGTTTTTATACCTGCTTTTGGTTAACGGTCAAAGTTACCGCCTACGCCTACTCTCCACTGGATTTTGGGTAGAATCTCCAGGGCCCATTCAACAGGCGAACCAGCGCCGGTTTTTCACCAAAGGGAATTTCCCATCCCGGCTCTCTAGGGCTTATTCTGTCCTGTTTACTATTCCCTATCAAAAATTTATCTATTATTGGGTTTTCACAAAGGATAGCATACCTGGAAAGGGGTGTCAACATTATTTAGCCACATTTTATTTGCCGATTTGGTGACAACTGTCACTGCTAAAACTGATCGCCGGCACTTACGGGCGGACTGTAAATCAGGTAAAATAAAAATAGCAAGGAACAGGAAGGGGCGGTTATGTTGATCAGCGTCCATAATCTGGTTAAGCGCTACGGAAATTTACTGGCACTCAATCATTTCCACCTCCAGGTTGAGAAAGGGGAAATTGTGGGTTTGCTTGGGCCGAACGGCTCGGGCAAGACTACTGCTATTAACTGTATACTGGCGTTGCTGAAGTATGATAAAGGCGAGATCAAACTATTTGGAAGGCCGATGACCCCGCAGGCTTACGATATAAAGCAGAATATTGGTCTGGTCATGCAGAACGTGGCCGTTTTTAATGAGCTGCGGGTGGAGGAGAACATTGACTATTTCTGTGGCCTTTATATCCGTGATTCGGCCTTGCGGCGCCGGCTGGTTCGGGAGGCCATCGATTTTGTCGGACTCGGCGAATTTCGCAAATTTTATCCGCAGAAACTATCGGGAGGGCTCTTGCGTCGGCTAAATATTGCCTGCGGCATAGCGCATAAACCGGAGCTGCTTATATTTGACGAACCGACGGTAGGGGTGGATCCGCAGAGCCGGAACAGTATTTTAGAGGGGATTCGCCAGCTTAACTGCCAGGGGGCCACGGTAGTTTATACCTCTCACTACATGGAGGAGGTGGAGCAGCTTTGCAGCCGAATCGTGATCATGGACCAGGGAAAGACGCTGGCCTCCGGAACCACGGAGGAGCTAAAGGCGATGATCAACCAGGGGGAGACCATCAGCGTAGAGATCTATCTGCTAAACCCGGGGCGCCTCGCCCGGATCCGCCAGCTGCCCCATGTTACCCGGGTCCATTACGCCCATGATCGCCTCACGGCCCATTACGACGGTGGGGAGCATAATCTGCTTGACCTGCTTGATTACCTGAAATCAGAGGATATTTCTTTCAGCCGCGTCTTTTCGGAGCAGCCGACGCTAAATGATGTATTTTTAGAGATCACCGGCCGGCACCTGAGGGACTAGGGGGAAAGGATGTTTGTTTCCGGGCCATGCCTTATGATTTTTTTGTGATAACCATTTATGCTAGGGGGTGAAAATATGTTTTTACACGTGCTCGCTTACCGCTTGAAATGCCTTCTCCGCGACCGGGAGCTGGTTTTCTGGACCCTGCTCTTTCCTCTCCTGATGGCCACTTTCTTCTATTTCACTTTTGGTCACCTTACCTCGGAGCAGGAAAAATTTGAACCGGTCCGGGCGGCGGTGGTCGATAACCGTGCTTACCGGGAGGATGCCCGGCTCCGGCAGATGCTGAGGTTGCTTTCTACCAGGGGCCTGGGCCAAATGCTGGAGCTGACCTTGACCGATGCGGACGGGGCGGAAAGATTGTTGGGAAAAGGGGCCGTTTCCGGGGTTATTACCGCTGGAGAATCTATTGGGCTTACTGTGAAGCAGTCGGGGTTAAGCCAGAGTATACTGAAGGCGATTTTAGACGAATATGCCTACACTACCAGGACCGTTTCCGGCATAATTTCAAAGAATCCGTCGGCCGCCCGGCCGCTGATGGAAGAACTGGAGCGCCGTCCCCGCTATACTAAACCGATTTCTTTTTCCGGGGTTCCCCCCGATACCATGCTGGCTTATTTTTATGCCTTGATTGCCATGGCCTGTCTTTACAGTGCTTTTTGGGGGTTACGAAACACCACCGATCTTCAGGCCGATCTCTCGGCTCGGGGAGCCCGGCGCAGCGTGGCTCCGACCCATAAACTGCAGGTGGTGCTTTCCGATACTTTGGCCGCGCTGGCGATCAGTTTTTTCGAAGTGCTGATCCTCCTGGCCTACCTGACGGCGGTATTAAAGGTTAACTTTGGGAACCAGATCGGCTACATTTTATTAACCTGTTTGGCCGGTTGTCTGGCCGGTGTCTCCTTTGGTAATTTAATCGGTACGGTTATCCGCGGGGGCGAAGGGGTAAAAATAGGGATTCTCATTGCCGGCAGTTTGGCTCTCTGTTATTTGGCCGGCTTGATGTGGGTCGATATGAAATATATTATTGCCGTCAAGGTGCCGCTGCTCTCTTATATCAATCCGGCGGCCCTGATCGCGGATGCTTTTTACAGCCTTTATGTATTTGAAAGCCATCACCGCTTCTTTCTCAATATCGGCCTGCTCTGCCTGCTTACAGCCCTGATGTCTTTGGTAAGTTTTCTACGCTTAAGGGGGGAAAGGTATGGCAGTATTTAAAGCCTATTTCAAGGTGATGCGGGGGTCGGCGCTGATGTTGGCCATCAGTCTTTCCATATTCATGGGGTTGGCTCTCCTTTTCTCCTTCGTCGCCCCCGGGGCAGCGATCCAGGAATTTGAGCCGGCCCGGACGCCGGTGGCGGTGATCAACCGGGACGGGGAGACCCCTCTGGCCCGGGGGGTGATGGACCACCTGGCTGCAAATTTCAAGGTGGTGTCCTTAGCCGATGACGCGGAAGGGCTGCAAGATGCGCTCTTTTACCGGAAGGTGGAGTATATCGCTATCATCCCGTCGGGCTTTTCCGAATCTTTTATAGTCGGCGGTAGCGACCCTCCGCTCCAAAAAATTGTTGTCCCCGATTCTACCAGCAGCCGCTACGTGGATCTAACCATTGATCGGCTTCTGAACACGATCCGGCTGCACCGGGTCTACGGCCGGGAAGAATCCCCGGCGCGGCTTCTAGCCGCCGCCCGGGAGGATTTGGCTTTCGATACCCCGGTTACCATGAGTGCTTCCGGTGGTACTCACGGTTATGGCCAGGGATATTACTACTATTTTAATTACTGCGCCTACGCCCTGTTGGCGATGATCATCACCGGTATCAGCTCGATCATGCTCGCCTTTAACAAGCCGGATCTGTACCGGCGTAATCTGGCAGCCCCCCTTTCACACCGCCGAATGAACCTGCAGATTGCCTCCGGGCACAGTGTCTTCGCCCTCGGTTGCTGGGGACTGCTTTTAATCTTCGCCTTCGCTTTGCACGGGAAAAATTTGCTTGGCTCCGGACTGGTCGGGCTCTATGCCCTGAACACCCTGGCTTTCGCCCTGGTGAGCGCCGCCATCGGCTTTTTGGCCGGCACCTTTGTCAAGAGCCGGGGAGCCCAAGCCGGGGTGATTAATGCCACTGCCCTGGGCTTAAGCTTCCTGGGAGGGGTCTTTGTTCCCCAAGCAGTCATGAGCAAGCCGGTGCTGGCGGTAGCCAGGTTTCTACCCACTTACTGGTTCATCCGGGCTAATGACATCATCGGCGAGTTTTCCAGCTTTACCGTCGAGAACCTGGGCCCCGTCCTGGTGAGTATTTTCATCCAGTTGGGGTTTGCGGCGGTCATTTTTTCGGTGACCCTGCTGATCGGTAAAGAGCGAAAGGTCTTCCAGTAATAGGCCACCCTGAAGGGTGGCCTACCAGGTACAAAACATTAATGTAATCCTGATTGGGTGATTGGAATGACTGGGAGAGGGTTTGGATTAACGGTTTTGATAGGATTTTGGCCGGACAGTTATGATATAATTTATAGGGTAGCAGCACACCCTTAAGGGTGCCCAATGAGTAAGTTGAGATATTGGACGAACATGGCACCCAGGGTGCACTGGAAAGGGCGAGGCGCCTCATGGGCAGGGAATGGTGGAAGCAGGCGGTTTTTTACCAGATCTATCCCCGCAGTTTTAAAGACAGTAACGGCGACGGTATCGGAGATTTACCGGGCATCATCAGCAAGCTGGATTATTTAAACGATGGAACACAGGGTTCTTTGGGGGTGGATGCCATTTGGCTCTCCCCGGTTTACCCCAGCCCGCAGCACGACTTTGGCTATGATGTCTCCGACTACTGTGCCATCGATCCCTTATTTGGAACCATGGAGGATTTTGAGCTTCTTCTGCAGGAAGCTCACCGCCGGGATATCCGGGTGATCATGGATCTGGTGGTGAATCATACCTCCGATCAACATCCCTGGTTCAAGGAGTCCCGCTCTTCTCGGGAAAACCCCCAACGGGACTGGTACATCTGGTGCGATGGACGGGGTCCCCGTAATCGCCCCCCCAACAACTGGCGCAATCACTTCTTCGGTTCGGCCTGGCAGTGGGACGAGGCCACCGGCCAGTATTACCTGCATTCTTTTTTGAAGCAGCAGCCCGACTTGAACTGGTTTAACCCGGAGGTGCGCCGGGCGGTGTTTGAGGTGGTAAAATTCTGGCTGGAGCGGGGGGTAGACGGTTTCCGGTTGGATGTAGCCCAACTATACTGTAAAGATGAACAGTTCAGGAATAACCCACCTTTTTTCCACCGGGAAAGGATTTTCGACAGTCAACCCCTTATCGACCGCACCTTTACTTCTAACCTTTACCGGTTCTTCGGTTTCCCTGAAATCCAGGTGAAAAAATATAACTGGCATCACCCGGAAACCCACCGGGTGCTGAAGGAATTTCGCCGCGTCCTCGATTCTTATCCGAATAAGGTTAGTGTGGGTGAGATCCTGGGCGATGATCCCTGCCGGGTTATTGCCTACTACGGAACCGATAACGATGAGCTCCATATGAATTTTTATTTCGACCTTTTAGATTGCCGCTTCAGTGCCGCCGCCTTTCGCCGGGCTATTGTGCGCTGGGAGCGACTGCTCCCGGAGGGTTCGTGGCCGGCCTATACTTTGAGCAACCATGATCGGGTGCGGGCCATCAGCCGCTATGGTCGGGGAGAGGTTGGTGATCGGCGGGCCCGGTTGCTGGCCCTGATGCTTTTAACCCTTCGGGGTACTCCCTTTATCTATTACGGGGAAGAGATCGGCATAGGGGAGTCCCGGCTTCCGCGCCACCGGCTGCGGGATGCGGTAGGCCTAAGGTGGTATCCGGTTTACCGTGGGCGCGATGGCGCCCGCACACCCATGCAATGGAAGAATTGCCCCGGGTCCGGTTTTACAACCGGAAAACCCTGGCTGCCGGTGGGACCGGAGGTGGAATCGCGGAATGTGCTTTCCCAGGATGGGGATTCCGAGTCCCTTCTCAATCTATACCGCCGGCTGATCTGGCTGCGCAAAAAAACTCCCGCCCTTAACGGTGGCAGTTTCAAGCTTTTAACCGATATGCCCGAACAGTGTTTTGTTTATGAACGGGTGTGGGAGGAGCAGAACGTGCTGGTTGTTCTGAATTTTTCCGATTCCCCCCAGGCTGTTGGTTATGGGAAAAACAGGAAACGCAGCAGGGTGCTCATCTCTACCGATCCCGATCGGGATCAGTGGAAAGCCCCGACCCCATTAATCCTTGGTCCTTATGAGGGATGTGTGCTGGAGTAGAAAAATCCCCCCATGGGCCGCTTATTTTTCCCGTTGCCAGGTAATTCTGAAGCAGTGTCGAAAATAATTAACCTGGCTTTGAAATCTGGCGCTAGCCTCACAACAACTTTTATGAGGTGTAATATTGATTAACCGGAATCGATTAAAAATCCGTCGCCTGTTAAAAAGGACCCTTTGTTTAATTTTCCTGGTGGTGGTGCTTTTAGCGATTGGCACCGGGGTCAGGAATTATCTGATTTATGGCCGGTTATTTCCGGGCTTAGCGGGAGGGTCGAGAGAGGAGGAAGAACCTGATCCGACTCCTTTAGATGAAGAACCCGATCCGGTTTCTCCAGAAGAAAAACCTGATCCGGGTATTTCGGGGGAGGAGCCAAATCCATCAGAAGAAACAGTGCCCGTTATTAATCCCCTGGAACCCGAAAATACATATCTGGTAGCAGATGGGGATTACCTGTTGGCCCTGGTCACCAAGCAAACCACATTGGGCAAATATGCCCCCCGGGATATAGTGCCGTTGCCGGACAAGGTTTGCCAGACCTGGAAATATTATCTGAGGGAGGAAGCCGCCGACCATCTGCTGCAGTTGTGGGAGGCCGCCCAAGGGGATGGTATAGATTTAAAGGTAATCTCTGCTTACCGCAGCTACGAGACCCAATCAGAATTATTTCATGATTATGCCTCCCAGCACGGGGAAGAGGCCGCCAACCGATTTAGTGCCCGTCCGGGGCAATCGGAACACCAGCTGGGGACCACTGTGGATTTTGGGGGAACCTCAAACGATCAGTATCAATCTTTTGCCGACACGCCTCAGGGGCAGTGGTTGGCCGGACATGCCTACGAATTTGGTTTTGTCATGAGCTATCCCCCGGGAAGCGAAGAGATAACCGGTTACGTCTATGAACCCTGGCATTTTCGTTACATCGGTATGGAGGCGGCCCGGGAATGGAAAGAGTCGGGACAATCGCTCTCTGAATTTTTGCTGCGTTACCGGCAGCAGTTAACCCTTTTGCCTCAGTCCTGATCACGGGTATGTAAATATTCCAGGAGGCCCATAAACAGGGCTTGGGCAACCTTAACCTGGTAGCCCGGCTGGACAATCAGTTCCCGGTCGGTGGGATTGGTCATGAAGGCAATCTCCATAATTATTCCCGGCACCGAGGCCTCATTGAGAATATAGTAGCTTCCTTCTTTTATATCCTGGTGGATATATTCTCCCGGCCGGGCGTTCATGCTCACCACCGGATTGAGGTGCCCTTGAACCGTTTCTGCCAATAACCTGTTTTCCGGATATTTCCGGTTGTAGAAGGCGATCGCTCCCCTGATGCTGGGATCAACACATGAATCTATATGGATACTGATGAACAGGTCGGCCCGGCTTTCGTTTATAATTTTTACCCGGGCCTTGATGTCCCGGCGGTATCTGGAATCGGCCTCTTCCGGTAGAAGGTGACTTATATCTTCATCCCGGCAGCGGGTGAAAATAACCGTGGCGCCTACCTGTTCTAGTAACCGGCCAAGTTCCAGGCCTACCGCCAGGGTAATATTTTTTTCCTCGATCTGGTGGCTGGTTACACCGGAATCGATCCCGCCGTGCCCGGGGTCTATTACTATGGAGGTATCTTGTAATGGGAAACCAAGCATGATAGCCGACCGGGCAGGAGAAAAAAAATAGGCCAACGCCGCCCAGGTTAGGAATATTATTATCAGGGCCGCCCCGGTTGTTCCGGGAGGAATAGTTAAAATTCTAATCTTTGGATTGTGCAATATATCTGTGCTCCCATCCAGATCCAGGTTCGGTTTTGACTAAAGCTGTAATCCGGTATCAACTTCCTATAAATTATTATGTTAAATTATATTCGGTGGAATAAAAAATATAAGGTAAAGATGCAATTTTTAAGTTACCGGTGAGCGGACACGTACTATGGGGATTTATTGTTACCGGCCGGCGGTATTTTTGCAGTTGCGGGGACTGGAAATACAGGGCAGGAACAACTGATGAAGGCGCTTGTTATTTTCATAAGCGCCTTCATTAAATTGGGTATGTATCATCAATCGGTTTATTACTTAAGCCGGGTTAATCTCAATCGTCAAAGGCTTCGCTTACCTTCCAGACCTTCCAAATATTTCCTACCAGGTCTATTTCCGGTTTCAGCGTCTTTTTCCCGGGTTTCCATCCGGAAGGAGTGGCCTCAGTGCCCTTTGAGTTGCGAACAAGCTGGAATGCTTGAATTTGCCGGATTGATTCGGATACATTTCTTCCCACCGGAGGGGTTAGGACTTCAAATCCTTGAATATTTCCATCGGGGTCAATGATGAATCTTCCTCTTGTTTCTACGCCGCTATCTTCATCGTAGATACCGTACATTTTTCCGATGCTGCCATCCTGATCGGACATCATGGGGAAAGGAATATCCTTGTTAATCATTTTAGAAAGCTCGTGGTCATTCCACATCTTATGGACGTAGATGCTATCTACGCTGACTGCCAGCACCTGTACATCGAGTTTCTGAAGTTCGGAGTATTTTTCAGCAACTGCTGAAACCTCGGTCGCTCAGACGAAGGTGAAGTCTCCCGGATAGAAGCACAAAAGGACCCATTTGCCCCGGTATTCGGACAGGTTGATGCTCATAAATTTTCCTTCAAAGAAAGCAGGTGCGGTGAAATCGGGTGCTGGGTTACCAACCTTTACCATAGGTTTGCTCTCCTCTCTCGCGGTTATCTGATTTTCAGTAGAAATTGCCTGCGGCTCCTTTTTTTTAACAGCAGGTCTTTGGCATCCTGCTTTAAATTCTTCTGCCATTCATCACACATCCTTTCCGTTGAGATTTTTAGTAGCTTCGGTTATTTTTTTGCGGTTTGTTATCACCCCCCGATATCGGTAATAATACAAATTTTAATCCGGAATATCTTATTGAAACTCCTGTGTTTTTAACCAAAGGCTTTGGGCTTTAAAAAATCCGATTAACCAGGCATGGGGCAACCTTTTAAAGTTCCATCCGCTGCAGCCGGGCGATTCTTTCCTGAATTGGCGGATGGGTGCTGAACAGAGCGGTCAGGCCCTGCACCGAAAGAGGGTTGATAATAAACATATGTGAAACAGCGGCGTTTAGTTCCGTTAAAGGCCGCCGGCGAGCGTAGCTCTCCATCTTACTCAATGCACCGGCCAGGCCTCGTGGGTTGCCGGATATCCGGGCTCCGGTAGTGTCTGCGTTGTATTCCCTGGTGCGGGAGATAGACATTTGAATTAACAGTGCTGCCAGGGGAGCCAGTATCAGGGCCAGCAATCTGAACAGTGCTACCGCTCCGCCACCTTCATTTCTTCTCCGTCCCCCGCCGAAAGCCATACCCCACATCCCTAAGCGGGCGACAAACATCAGTGTTCCGGCCATAACCGCGGCGATGGATCCAATTAAAATGTCCCGATTGCGGACATGGGCCAGCTCATGGGCCAGTACTCCTTTGAGCTCTTCGTAGTCCAGTATGTTTAACAGGCCGGAGGTAACTGCCACCACTGCCCGATTGGGATTTCGGCCGGTAGCAAAAGCATTGGGCTGATCTGTGGGCATCAGGTACACTTTGGGCATGGGCATGCCGGCACTGTGGGTCAGTTCCCGCAGGGCCTGGTAAATTACCGGGGCCTCTTTTTCCGGCAGCGGGCGGGAACGGGTCATGGCAATTGCTACTCGGTCGCTGAACCAATAGGCAAAAAAATTCATAACTAGGGCTATAACAAAGGCATAGGTTAATCCTTGTTCTCCGGCAATTGCACCTCCCAGCAACACTACTACCACTGTCAAAACTGCCATCAGTAAAAAAGTTTTAAATTGATTCATAGAATAAATCATCCTTTATCATAATTACGCTTATATCGTTTCTATCATTAATCAATACAACCCGGCCATATTGCTTTTCATTAGTATTTCCCTTTTAACCGGGCTTAAGGTAATTATAACACGTTTAGTTGGAAT
>CAYXBB010000051.1:0-9100 GCA_964463285.1 uncultured Syntrophomonadaceae bacterium
AATTTTCCACTCCAATATCGCAATAAGTTAACAGGAGCTCCGTCCCCGCGTTAACATTGACTTTTGGGTGCTGGCATGTTAAAATCAATCTCGCACGGTGGGTGTAGCTCAGTTGGTTAGAGCGCCAGGTTGTGGCCCTGGAGGCCGTGGGTTCAAATCCCATCACTCACCCCAATTTTAATTAAATATGAAATGCTGGGGTGTAGCCAAGCGGCAAGGCACGGGACTTTGGCTCCCGCATGCGTAGGTTCGAATCCTACCGCCCCAGCCATTTTTTTTACCCCCCCCCGCCCCCCCTTTAAAAAAGTGGGGGCAACCTTTTGCCCCGGCCCAAAACCTTAACTTTCTCATTGTTAAGGACAAACTATCAATCCCCATTTTCAAGGGGAAAACTGGCCCCTCGGTTCCTTTTTCCTAAAATGGGGCTCGGGGGGATTTGCGTCTTTATCCCCGTGAATTCCCCGGCTCTTCCCCATTTTCACCGCCGGGCTCACCTTCTTCCGATCCCGGAGGCTGCTCTTCTCCATTTTCGTCCACAGGGGTATCATCTTCAGGGTCGGGCACCGGCTCATCAAAATCCTCCCCCGGGTTTTCCGGCAAAGGATCCTCAGGCCACTCCGGCCACAGGAATTCTTCCTCAAAAGGCGGCTCTTCGCCCTCCCCCGCAGGAGGCTGTTCCGGCAGTTGTTCACCGGGAATATCGCTTGGCGGCTGTTCTCCGTTTTGAGCCGGCTTCACCCGGGGGCCGGGCAGGGTAATCTGCGACCTCTCCTCCACCTGGACCCCGAACAGCTCCTTGATCAGTTCCACCCGGGCCCGCTCGTCGATCACCAGGTAGCAAATATCGAGCCCCCCCCGGGGCGCCCACTGGATGCTCCCCGCTATCACATGGCTTTTGATATCCTCCGGGTTAATCTCCTTGCCGTACAAAGCCAGGGCCGCCATCTGAGAAAGGCTCAGGTTGGTATCCACCGTTTCGGTTAACGATTTGTAAACCTGGGGTATTTTTACCAGCTTGCCGGCCTGTTTTAACTGCTTGAAGGTGGCGATCAGCAGTTGCTGCTGCCGCTGTGTTCTGCCGATATCTCCGCCCACCCCCCGGTTGCGGCAGTACTGCAGGTATTTATAACCATCGAGTTTCTGGTACCCCTTCTCTACCAGCAACCGTCCCCGGTTGGTCTTGACGGGGAACTCCACATCGTAGTAAATCCCCCCCAGTTTATCAACAATCTCCACTACCCCGTCCATATCCACCGAGAAATAATAATGGATGGGTATGCCGCCCAGGAGTTCTTCCACTGTCTTCACCGTGCAGGTTATTCCGGCCTGGTGGGGATCGCTGATCCCTTCGACCCCGTATTCATGCCCGTACATATAGGCGGCATTGATCTTGTCGTAGGTGCTGAGCCCGTACATGTTCACGTAGCTGTCCCGGGGGATGCTTAACAGGAACATATCCCCGCTGCGAAAATTTACCGAGGCCACAATCAAGGTGTCCGGGCGGTAGATTGTATATATTTTGTCCCTTTCCACATTGCGATCAAAACCCATGAGCAAAAAGTTTATTACATCCTTGTCAAAATTTTTCGCTATCTCCGTTTCCCAGGTATCCTCCTGGTTGGCAGGTCTGAGGATTTCCAGGGGATGGCGCAGATGGCTCCAGGCCAGGCAGCCGCTGAGCACAATAATGGCCAGCACCGTTGCCGCCAAGAACAACCGTTTTTTCTTTCGCTGTTTCTTACTGCTGTTTTCCCTCATAACCGCCCACCTCGCGTATGTTCCTTAAATCAAACAAGCCCTATATCCCCCCCCTGTTAAAGGAGGGATTGTTCCCCTATATCCCCCCCTTTCCTAAAGGGGGGCCGGGGGGGATTTCATGCCCTTACGCCAAATCCATCGGCCTTTGATTAACTAGCCCGGGCGGGGGTGGAACCCCGCCCCTACAACTCAACCACCTGCATATTTAGGTAAATCCAATCTGCCCTTGGGCCATATCCACCGGCCTTCCTTCAACTAAAGTTTACCTTAAACCCGCCGATCCCGCAATTATTTATATAATTTCCATCACCTGGAAAATCTATCCGGCAGCCTGCCTAGGGTTTTATCTTCACCAAATAAACATCCCGATCCCCGTTATCCTCCATTTCCGTCCACCCCACCGCCACGTAGCTTTCCTCGTCAGCCTGCACCGCGGACAAAGCAGCGCCGTTCTTGCCCCCGCCCAGATAAATTACCCACTGTTTTTTCCCTTCCCGGTCGGATTTGGCCAGTGAAATCCCCCGGTAACCCTCCGGGTCCATCACCTGCCCCAGGATCAGGTATCCCCCGTCCAGGGAGGGGTGAACCGACAACCCCAGATAGCTTTCGTTGCCGACAATATTCTTTTCCCATTTTTTATTGCCCTCCGGATCAACCCCGGCCAGGTAAACACTGGTGGTGCCGCTGGTATAGGAAAAAGACTGGCCCGCGGCCACGTAACCCCCATCCTCTTCCGGCTGCACAAAAAATCCCACCTCGTCGCCGCTTCCCCCCAGCACCTGTTCCCATTCCAGCCGGCCGCCGGAATCCACCTTTACCAGATAGATGTCTCTTTCCCCGGAACCGGCTTTTTCCGAGCTTTCCATAGAGCCCGCGGCCAAAAATCCCCCGTCCCCAGTTTCCATAACATAGCTGCCGGTACTGCGGCCGCCCCGGCAGAAGTGGGACTCCCAAAGTTTTTGGCCCTTTGCATTGATTTTTAACAGATATAGCTCCCGCCGGTTGTTAAAGGATTCCGTCCACCCGACGGCTATGTATCCTCCCTCACTGGAAGGGTTTACAAACAAAGCACATTCGCCGCCCCTACCGCCAAAGGAACGCTCCCACTCCGGCTCGCCTTTCTTGTCGGTTTTAAGCAGGTAGGCCCGGCTTCCGCCGCCCTCCTCCGGTGTGATCTGGCCGGCGGCGATATATCCTCCGTCGGAGGTCTGCTGCGCATGGTAGCCGCTCGCCCTTCCCGACCTTCCGTAAGGCTGTTCCCATTCCATATTGCCGGCTTCATCTACCTTTAGCAGATAGAGCCCGTCACCGCCGTTCTCCGCAGCGGCAACTTGCCCGGCAATAATGAATCCCCCATCTTCAGTTTTCTGCACACTGTAACCACAATCGCGCCCCGGTCCTCCAAAGTTGCGTTCCCACTCCACCGAAAACACCGTCGGCTCAATGGGAGGCGGCCCCTCCTCGGAAGCACACCCCGTCGCCGCCAGCGCCAGGATAAACAAACCCCACCCCAGCCCCCGGCAAAAATTTCCGGGCCTTCCGGCGGCACCCAAAAAATTGATCATTACCACTCTTCTCCTTTTGGCCGGCCCTTACCCCTACCCCCAAAATCCAACCCGGGGATCAGGGCAGACTACCCAAAACGGGCCCCTAGTCAGGGTAATCTAAAGGTAGCATTTATTGCTACCAATTAATTTTTATTCCACACCGGCCCTTGCTTTTCCTTCCTGATTATAGGAGATCCGGGACCACAAAATAGTTCCCATCTGCCGGCAAACAGCTTCTTCCAAGGCCGGGTTCCCTCCTCCGGAGGGGGAAGTGGTGACCTGCTAAAGTAGGAGCGGATTCCTCCCAATCTAGGGTAGGTGACCTGCTAAAGTAGAAACGGGTTCCATCCCCATCTAGTAGGGGCGGGGTTCCATCCCCGCCCGTTCCATCCCCGCCCATGCTAGTCGATCAAAAACCGGTGGACTTGGCAATAAGGATATGAAATTCCCCCTACCCCCCTTAGAAAAGGGAGAAGTGGTGACCTGCTAAAGTAGGGAAGGATTCCTCCCAATCTAGTAGGGGCGGGGTTCCATCCCCGCCCGTTCCATCCCCGCCCGTAACATCCTCGTCCTGGACCGCTGCATGTGCTTAAAAAACCTGCAGGCCTCGGGCAAACGGAACCGCATGTCCCTACAACCCAAAAAATAAAAAACCCTTGACATATTTGTTAAGAACCCTTAATATATTTAACAGAAGGTGAATATATTTCCAAGCCGGGGAACAAAACAAACGTAAATGAACGGGATTTGTTGAAAAATGCCGTTAAAAATATTAAAAGATATTAATATTTTTTTCAGTCTCGGCAGGAAAAACCTTCTTGAACACGAATATTATAACAGATTCTCTAAGGAGGTGGAAAATCGGCCAGGTAAATTTAGTGATATTGACTGTTTTCGGTAAAATTGTAAAGAGGTAATTATTAAGGAGGGTAAACAAATATGTTAAAACGCCGTGCGTTAGTGCTGTTCGTGGTACTGCTGATGGTGGCCATGCCGGTGATCGCCGCCGCCGCCGCCCATGTGGAATTTGAGGACGACAATCTTGCCGCCGCCGTGGTGCAGGAATTTGCCAACCTGGGAAGTGTGCGCGAAAGATCAAAAATTGATCGGAATGATATGAAGCTTTTGGAAAAGCTATATGCCTTTGGGCCTGCTGTTAATGGGGACGCTAGTCCATTTTGGTGGGGAGGTACCGCCTTACCAGGTGCCGATGTTGATGAGCTTATCCGCGATCTCACCGGTCTGGAGTACGCTTTAAATCTGGAGGCGCTCGATGTCAGCTTTAACACCATCAAAGACCTGACGCCGATCCGCAACCTGGAAAAACTTGGCTACCTTAACATCAGAGGCAACGATAACGGCATTTACACCTGGACTTGGAACGATACTGAGAATGTTTACATTCCAAACGGTGATGCCGGTACTCCTTCTTTCTCCTACAACCCCAGCTCCCCCCAGATGAAGATCCTGCAGGATATTCAGCACCAGGGGGCGGTTGTCGATCATGACGGCCTGGTCAAGCGGATCAGCGGCCCCAACCGCTATGAGACCGCGATCCGTGTTTGGCAAAACATGTACACTGTGGGCTTTGTTTATGAGAATGAGAATGAGGGCTGGGTTATGGATTATAATCCCGGCAACACCATCGTCCTGGCCCGCGGGGATGACTATGCCGACGCCCTGGTAGGCGCGCCGCTGGCCTCTCAGTTGGGGGCACCGGTCCTGCTGACCACCTCCAACAAGTTGCACCCGGCCACGAAGAGCGCCCTGGTCGATTATATTGAAAAATTTGAAGACGAACTGACAGCTGCTCCCTTTAATGGAGTGTTCGACGTCTATGTGCTGGGCAAAGAGGACGCCATCAGCGAAGCAGTGGTCGACGAACTTAGATGGGCTATCGAAACCGAATATAAGGCGCTGGACGTGCGGGCCATCCGGGTTGGTGGGGCCGACCGCTACGCTACCTCGGTAGAGATTGCCAAGAAAATAAACGCTTTGATTGGCGGCGAGAATGAGTGGCCGGAAGTAATCTTTGCCTCCGGCGAAACCGATAGATTCGGCGATGCCCTCTCCGCCGCCCCCTATGCCGCAGCCGGTGGAAATGCTGACAGAACTGCCCCGATACCCGTCCTACTGACCAAGGGTAACGCCCTGCCGGCCAGCGTAACCAAATATCTAAAAGACCTACAATACGACATTGCAGACGCCGTAGTAGCCGGAGGATCGGCTGCGGTAAGCGAGAAAGTGATCGGCCAGCTAAACAACCTGGAATACCGGCTTGCTGGAGCTGACCAGGACGTGTTTGGCACTGTAACCCGGGTTTGGGGCGCAGATCGCTATATCACCTCGGTAGAGTTGGGCAAGCACTACGGTCTGATTAATGTTAATGCTCCTAATGCAGGGAGAATCACTACTGCTAATGACGATGCTCAAGTCCTCGTGGCCACCGGCGCTGACTTTGCCGACGCTCTCACCGGAGCACCGCTGGCCGCCCAGATGGGGACCGGCATCCTGCTGGTGAAAAAAGACACTCTCCCCAGCGACGTGGAAAAAGCCATGAACTTCCAAAGCAATAGAGCGAGAGACAATACGGCGGAACTGACCATCCTGGGCGGAGAAGCCGCAGTCAGCCTGAGCAACGCAGTAAAAATGTACAACCTGGTCCGCTACCCGGCCTGGGCGCCGCGGTAAAATAAGTTAACTGCTTTAGCTCAGTCAGATTAAGGTCCAAAGCCCCCGGATTAATCCGGGGGCTTTTTCTTAAACCGAGGGATAGTGGCTTTGACTCGTATGCCCCCGGCCTTGAATCACTGTGTTAGTAGCAGTGTAGCGCACCCCTAAGGTTGCGTTACAGAGGAAGGTTGTACATCTTAAAACCAGGAGAGAGATGGAAGCGGAAGTCGTCGGCCCCTGTTTTTTAGGCAACGCCCACCTGGGCCATGTATTTGAGTCAAGGAAATGGTGCAAAGGCAAAATCCCCCTGTATCCCCCTTTAAAAAGGGGGACGGAATCTCCCTGTATCCCCCTTGACATTATACCCTGATCTTTAAATAATGAGCTGGCAGAGATAAAAGCCGACGCCCAATTTACCAGAGAAACTGTTATTAGAATCGAAAACAACCATGGCCAAAAGCTGGGTGCCCTGTTTGACGGGTACAACCTTAATTCAGAAAAGCTGGATCGGATAGAAAAAGAAGTAGCCAGGCACGAGGAGATTATCCTCAGAAGGATTTGAGTCAGGGGTGCGGTGAATCAAGGGGACGGTGATTTTACTCATCTGTCCCCCGGTTTTAGATCATCTACCCAACAAAACCGAGGGCAACCAGGGAGGGTTCTCCCAGTCAACGAGTACAGAAGTTTTCCGGTTAATGGGGGTAAGATTCTTCGTTACAAACGGGGCTCGCAAACAATTTTTCGCCCGGCAAGCTGATAAGTCATCGGCGTCCCTACTTTTCAGGCAGATTAACAGCGGTAGCACACCCTTAAAGGGTGCGCTACCTTGCGATTAACAGGTTTTCTTACATTACCACAGGGGAACCAGGCAGTCTTCATGAACCCAGCCGGTAGTGCCGGAATAGCTTACTTTATGCCAGATCTGCCAGGTCTGATCTGCCTTAACCACTTTAATCTCCTTTATCTTCACCCGGTCGCCGAAAGAAAGGGTACCCACCTTTTGGTTGTTGGTTCCGGGACCGCTTCTTACGTTCACCGTGTCATTACGGTATTTGGGCAGGTACCAGTCGATAAAGAAAACCGCACCGGGAATATCGCTTTGCAGGGAGATATAATCTCCGCAGATCCAGCCGTCCCCCAGATCGGTCTTTACCTTGAACCAACTGGTATCGGCCACCCGTTTAAGCCCCTCAATATCAACCTTGGTTCCTTTGGAAATCGAATCGATAACTACCGCCGCGGCCCCGGGAGCGCGACGCAGATTCACTGAAGAGCCGGTAACCTCTCCCCGGTAATAACTCTTGCTTACCGCTCCCCCCTGATCGTAGGGGAGGAGGCTTTGCATGATCCGGGCTATTTTAGCGTGCCACTGGGGATCGGTAGCATAGTGGCAGTTCATGCCCACCAGGTTGGGCCCCTTGCAGTAAACCCCGTCCCCGTTCAGGTAGGCCAGGCGAATATAACCGCTCACATAGTTGATGCAGTCATCCTTAGAGGCAAAGGTAGAGGCACAGTTATAAGGATCGCGATCGTAAGCCTTGAAACCGAATATATTATTTTTATCACGGGCCAGGGCGGAGGTTCCCCAGGCGCTTTCCAGAGCGGAAAGGGAAAGCAGGAAAAGGGCATTAACACCCCACCGACCCTGGGCCTCCATATAAGTATCGGCCAGGTTGGCCAGGGGAGTAGCGCTTTTGTAGTCGTTGGCCCCCTGGCGCAGGAAATTGGCTGTAACCGTGCTGACGGCCGGGGTATGTAAAGGCAGGTTGGCATAGGGAAGATCCGAAACAGGCACCGGAGGCGTGCCGGGTGCCGGAGGAGGGCCGGAAATTATAGAATTCAGGCTATCCGCCACCTTCTTGCTAATAGCCGACTCCTGGCCGAAAAGGCTCAGGGAGTCGACACCGTAATCTTGAATATAACATTTCACGGATTCGGGGACGGGGTCGCGCACCAGCAAAATGCCAGCATCTTCGGTAGCCGCCAGCACCGCCCCGGTAATGGCATCCGGGAATTCCAGGCCGGTGGCCCCGTACATTTTTTCCGGGTAGCGGTTTAACTGTACCGCCAGCTCCACCGCCGTTTCATAGCGGTTGCCGCCGGCTATGCGCTCCGCCACCTTGCCCAGATCCTGGGTTAAGTGCTTGAATATATTTTCGCTGATTACCTGTTCTCCTCCCACCACGTAGACCGTACCGGTTTTCTTAAGATAGGTTTCAGTTTCGGAAGGGATCTTTTCAGTATCGGTCAGCAATATCGGATAGCCCTTGGCACCCGCGTAAGAGGCCGCCGCCAGGGCATCGGGAAAGTCAAAGCCGTAAGCCAGAAACACCACATCCGGCATTTTCAATTCTTCCGCAATCTGGACGGCGGTATCAAACCGGTTCTTTCCCCCGATCCGTTCCACCACCAGGGATTTCTGCTTTAACTTCTTTTCCACCTCTGCAGAGACTGCGCTGGTACCGCCCAGGATGATTACCTTGCCGGCTTCCAGGCGTTCAATCTCTCGTAAGGTAGAATCCGGAAGAGCATTGCCGCGGGTAAGCAGTATGGGTGCGTCGAACCAACTGGCAAAAGGAACTCCGGCCAGGGCATCGGCATATTCGTCTCCCCGGGCCAGAACAACCATCTCCGCGGAGTCCCAGCTTTTCTTGCTGATTTCCACCGCTGTTTGATAGCGATCCGCCCCGCCGGTGCGGGAAACGGCGGCGGCACTTACCTCCCCGGGAGGAAGCATCATCATTACAAACAGAAATACCATGATCAAACAGTATACTTTTTTGGGTTTAAACAACAAATATCCCTCCCCAGATGGTAATTTGGTGATATGGTGACAAGTTATTCCTTAGGGGTTATTAATTCGACAATATCTAACAGTCTCCTGCCTATGGATGAAAATGCAGGGGTTAGAAGGAGAGGTAATTTATGGAAACCGGATCATGTTCAACATTATCGGGCGGGGGTGGAACCCCGCCCCTACCACCGGGTTCGGAAATAATCAATAAACATCCAAAATCCGGTATGCCTGAAAACGGGCGGGGATGAAACCCCGCCCCTACCACCGGTTCGGGAAAATCAAAAAACATCCAAATCCGGTATGCCTGCAACCGGGCGGGGGTGGA
>CAYXBB010000052.1:0-9038 GCA_964463285.1 uncultured Syntrophomonadaceae bacterium
GATTTTAAAATGAAGATCCTTGAACTTAATGAGGTAGCCTACCGGATGTTGGGATTTAAACGAACCGATCTGCTGGGTGCCAATCTGACCGCGATCATTAGTCTGGAAGATCAACCGCGGGTACCTGAACGCATAAAAGAACTTTCAAAATATGAGAGATTGCTTTTTGAAGGAAACCTTATTCATCGGAACAGCACATCAATACCGGTAGAAATCAGTTTGAAGCTTGTTTCCCGAGAAGGCGACGGTCTTATTCAGGCCTTTATAAGAAATATTACAAAGCGCAAACAAGCCGAACAACAGGTAGTAGATTACACTTTGCAACTGGAAAACCTTTATCTAACCCTAAACGAAGAAATTAATAAGGCCAGGCAGGTTCACCAGCGTACATTGCCCAAATCTCTGCCTATGCCAAAGGGAATATCCCTTGCCGCCCATTATCAGCCTGCTGAAAAATTGGGGGGCGATTTTTATGATGTGGTGCAATTAGGCAAAAAACTCATTATCTATCTCTCCGATGTGACCGGTCACGGAGTTGACGGGGCCATGTTGAGCATGTTCGTAAAACATACAATCAGAGGCTTCTTGTTCTTTGCACCGGAGGAGAATATCTGTCCGGAAAAAATACTGAGCTACCTTTCCGCCCAATTCCATCAGAAAGAACTGTCCGATGAATATTTCATCTGTATCTTCCTGGCGGTCTTGAACCTGGAAACCATGGAACTAACCTATTCTGCAGCCGGTTTTCAGGATACCCCCCTGGTAAGGTTAGGAAACGGCGAGCATTTAAAACTTATAAGCAAGGGTCTGTTCCTTTCTTCCGCTTTTTCCGACGAACTATTAAACCTTCAGGAAAAAAGCATCTTTCTTACCCCCGGTACCACCGTTTTTTTTAATACCGACGGTCTTACCGAGCAAAGTTCACAGGGCACCTATTACGGCACCCGGCTCCCCTCCGTTTTTTATGAAAGCAGCCACCTTTCCCCGGAGCTGATAGCCCGGATCGTTATCGAGGATTTTCGAAATTTTAATGGAGGTTCGCTTCAGGGCAGCGATGATATCACCTTTCTGGTCCTGCAGGTAGATCCCCAGCTTAGGGTATCAGAACACCTGGAATTGATAAACGATTTCCGGGAACTAAACAATATGCACGAAAAAGCCTCCGCTATCCTGGGAGATTGTAAGGGAGCAGATCTCTTTTTAGTTTGCCTGCATGAACTTGCCGCCAATGCCATAGAACACGGTAATCGCCTGGATCGTGAAAAAAATATTTCGGTGGAAGTTATTATTACAGATCGGTTTATCCAGGGAAATGTGCAAGATCAAGGCGGAGGTTTTAACTGGCGAGAACAAATTATCAAACCGTTTGATCTGGCGGGTACCTCCGAACGCGGCCGGGGGCTTGCCATGGTCCGGATCTGCAGTGAAAAACTTTTCTACAATGATAAAGGCAACCGGGCAATGTTTGTTATAGAGGCGTGTCAGGAGGAAAACAATCATGTGGATTGAGCAACATGGGCAATTTGGAAAAATTATTCCCCCGGAAAGAATCGACCTGAGCAATGCCGGTGATTTTAAACAGGCCCTCCAAACACTTTACGAACAGGGTTACAGCTCAATTATAGTTGACTGCGCCCGGTTGGTTATAATGGACAGCGCCGGATTGGGCAGCCTGGTCATGTTCCAGAAAAAATTGAAAAACCGGGGCGGCGGACTGAAACTGGTCAACGTAAACCACCGCTACATCAAGCACCTGTTTGATATGATTGAACTTGGCACAATAATCGACATTGAGGAAACCGGCCAATAACCCACGCGCCAGGGAACGCCTTCCCCTCAATCCCCCCAGGCGGCCTGCATTAACAGGCCACAGTTCTCACTGGCTTGTCGCCGGCTGCGTCAAATCCTAAAGACTCACACCCTTGGAAACTTCGGTTATCCCTGTTCTCCTGAATAATTGCTGCAGGAAAGAGCCGGGCTAATTTTCTATTTTCCGATACTTTTCCTTTTTTGTTGCAGGTAATCTTCATAAATATACATTATCTCTTTATCAAATAGGGGGCGTTTCAATTCCACAGTTGCACTGCGGACCACCGGAAGCAACTCCCCGGCCTCTTCCTCGGAAAGCTGGATTCCGTATTCATGAAATTTCATCATAATGGATTTGGAGCCGGAATGTTTGCCGATGATAATCTGGCGCTCCAGGCCCACATCCTCCGGGCTGAACACCTCATAGGTAGCCGGGTTTTTCAGCACTCCGTCGGCATGAATACCCGACTCATGGGCAAAGGCGTTGGAGCCTACAATCGGCTTGCCCGGAGATATCGGCCTGCCGGAGGCGCGGCCCACATACTCGGATAGCTCGTGAAATCTTTTGGTGTTGATCCCCATATCTATGGTCATAATAAATTTCAAGGCCATGGTGATCTCTTCCAGGGCGGCATTCCCGGCTCTTTCACCCAGGCCGCCCACAGTAACTCCAATTAACCGGGCTCCCGCCCGGGCTCCCGCCAGGGCATTGGCGGTAGCCATTCCAAAATCATTGTGGGTATGCATCTCGATTATCATACCGGTTTCTTCAATCAATGTTTTTATCAGGTCATAGGTCTTAAACGGTTCCAGCACCCCTATGGTATCACAAAACCGCAAGCGGTCCGCCCCGGCATCCCGTGCTTCTCTGGCAAATTTGATTAAAAACTCCAGTTCGCTGCGGGAGGAATCCTCCGCATTAACTGAAACATATTTCCCGTGTTTTTTAGCAAACTGCACAGCTTTGGTCATATTGGATAAAACCCAGTCCCGGTCGGTGCGCAGCTTATGAACAATATGAATATCGGAGGTGGAAATAGATATAGCCACCGAGTCGACTCCGCAGTCCAGGGAGTGCTGAACATCAGTTATATTCGCCCGGTTCCAGCCCATAATACTGGCCTCCAGCCCCAGCTCAACAATTTTTCGCACTACCTCTTTTTCATCGCCCCCCATTACCGGCACCCCGGCTTCTATCTGGTGAACCCCGATGGCATCCAGCATCCGAGCTATCTGCAATTTTTCCTGGTTGGAAAACACTACGCCCGCCGTTTGTTCACCGTCTCGCAAGGTAGTATCCACCAATAAAATATTCCCGTTTTGTAAAGCATCTTGAAACCGATTCAATCTAAAACCTCCTTACTGTCGGATCTGGCCTTCACCGTAGACAATGTACTTCAGAGTAGTCAGCTCTTTAAGACCCATCGGGCCGCGGGCATGTAACTTCTGGGTGCTGATGCCCATCTCCGCTCCCAATCCAAATTCATTGCCATCGGTGAACCTGGTAGATGCATTTACATACACCGCCGCCGCATCCACCTGGGATAAAAATTCTCTGGACCGGAAATAATCGGCAGTAAGAATTGCTTCAGAGTGCCCGGTGCCGTAGCGGTTAATATGATCAATGGCTTCCTGCAGGCTATCCACTATTTTTATTGCCAGAATTAAATCCAGGTATTCGGTTTCGAAATCCTGTTCGGTAGCCGGTTTAACTTCTTTGTGATATTTTTGCGTAGCCGGGCATCCCCTAATTTCAACTCCCTTAGACAGCAGGCCGGTAATCGCCGACGGCAGGAACCGGGGAGCAATTTCCCGGTGTACCAGCAAAGTCTCCAGGGCATTACATACCCCGGGCCGCTGGACCTTGGCATTAAAAACAATTGCCGCCGCATTTTCCGGATCGGCTCCCTCATCCACATAGATGTGACAGTTGCCGGCGCCGGTTTTTATTACCGGGACGGTGGAATTTTCAATGACCGCCCCAATCAGCGAAGGACCTCCCCGGGGAATAAGCAAGTCTAAATACCGGTTTAAGGTCATCATCTCTCGGGCGGCAGCCCGATCGGTATCCTCGATCAGGGAAACCGAGCCTGCCGGTAACCCGGCTTTTTTTAGCTGTTCCTGAATAATTTTTACCAGTGCCCGGTTGGAACAAATAGCCTCTGAACTCCCCCGAAGAATAACCGCATTCCCGGATTTAAGAGTTAACCCGGCGGCATCGACCGTAACATTGGGCCGGGCTTCGTAGATAATCCCAATCACCCCCATGGGGACCCGTATCCGACCGATCTGTAAACCATTCGGACGAAGAGACATGCCTTCCACTTCGCCCACCGGATCTTCTAAAGCAGCTATCTCGCGCAATCCCCCGGCCATACCGTCAATTCTTTCTCGGGTTAACAATAGCCGGTCGTGAAAGGCTTTGGTATAGCCGGGTTTCTGTTTTAAATTTTCCAGATCAATCTCGTTGGCCGCCAGCACCTGTTCCGCTTTCTCCTGCAGGGCATCTGCAATACGCAACAAAGCCCGGTTTTTTTCAACCGTAGAGGTGTTGGCCAGTACCCGGGCAGCGGCCCGAGCCTGCCGGGCTTTCTCAGTAACCTCTGGATGCATCTTTCCCTCTCCTTTCAGAACCATAACCGTAAATTACCAGATTATCCCGATGAATTACCTCTTCCGGTTCATCCGCCCCCCCCAGAATGTCCGGGATTTCGCTGCTGGCGTGCGCCTTGATCCGGGAAAGCTCACCGGAGGAAAAGTTGGTTAGTCCTCTTCCCAGCTCCCTCCCCTCCAGATCCAGCACCGCCACCAGATCCCCGGTTTTAAAGGAGCCTTCCACCGAAAGTACCCCCACCGGCAGCAAGCTTTTGCCCTGCCGGCATAGGGCGCGCTTGGCTCCGTTGTCAACAGTAACGCGGCCTTTAACCATCCGCCCGTAAGCTATCCAGCGCTTGCGGTGGTTCAGGTAGCGTTCCCGGGGGCAAAAGTAGGTGCCTACCTGCTGCTTGCCGGAAAAGATCCGGTTTAGAATATCCGGGGCTGTGCCGTCGGCAATGTATACCCCCACCCCGGAGTTGGTGGCTATTTCGGCCGCCTTTAGTTTGGTAACCATTCCTCCGGTAGCCAGATCATCGGTAGACAGACCGGCCCAGGATTTTAACCGGGGGGTAATCTCGTTTACCACCGGAATCAGCCGGGCATCGGGGTCCCTTTGAGGATTTCCGCTGTAGAAACCATCTATGTCGGTGAGAATCACCAGCAGCCGGGCATCAATTAATGCGGCTACCAGAGCAGAAAGCTGATCGTTATCTCCAAATTTGATCTCCTCTGCCGACACGGTATCATTTTCATTAATAACCGGCACTACTCCCCAGTTCAGCAGACAACATATGGTATTACGGGCGTTGATATAACGGCGCCGGCTAACCAAATCTGTGCGGGTAAGCAGCACCTGGGCTACAGTTATGCCGTGCTCCGAAAACATTCTCTCATAAATCTGAACCAGCAGCCCCTGGCCGACTGCCGCCGCCGCCTGCTTTTCCGGGATAGAACTGGGCCGCCGCTTCATTTTCAGGCGCCCCATCCCTGCTCCGATGGATCCCGAAGAAACCAGAATAATTTCATTTCCCTGTTCATACAGCCCGGCCATCTGGGCAACCAGCGATTCAATATAGTCCGGGTTGAGACGGCCGCTGGAATGGGTTAGCAACCGGGTGCCCACCTTAACCACCAACCTTTGCGGGGCAACCGGAGAATCCTGGCGGTAACTACCCATTGTCTGGTTCTCCCGCCATTTCGCCGGCAATCTCCCCGGCCCGGCGTGCAGATTCAGCCACCGCGGCCATGAACTTTCCCCTGATGGCGCCCTCCTCCAGTATCCGCAGGGCGGAAATGGTGGTGCCTGCCGGAGAGGTAACCGCATTTTTTAACTCGGCGGGGTGTCGGCCGGTTATTTGAACCATTCTAGCTGCGCCGATAACCGTCTGAACAGCCAGTGCAGTGGCCACCTCCCGGCTTAGGCCTACCTCCACCCCTCCGTCGATCAGCGCCTCCAGGATTAAAAATATGTAGGCCGGTCCGCTTCCGCTCAAACCGGTTACCGCTTCCATTAGATTCTCAGGAATTTCAACGGTGATGCCCAGGGGCTCGATCAATTCCTTGACCAATGCCACATCTTCCCGGGTGGCGGCACTTCCGGGAGAAAGAGCAATCGCCCCTTCACCTATCAGGCAGGGTGTGTTGGGCATCAAGCGCACCACTTTACTGCCTTCCGGCAGCCGGTTCTGTAAAAAACCGGTAGTAATGCCGGCGGCGATTGATACCAGCACCTGGGAAGGTTTAAGGTGGTCTTTTAGTTCAAGCAGCACCGGTGGTATATCTTGAGGTTTAATCGCTAAAAACATTAATTGACAGTTCCGACAGAGATCCACTAAATCAGTGGCTGGATTAGCTTCCAATTCCTTGCAAAGCCGAATCATGTTTTCATCCCGCAGATCATAAAGCAACAGCGAACCCGGAATCAGCTTTCCCCCTTTTATCATACCCTGGGCCAGGGCTGAGCCCATAGCGCCGCAACCTGCTATCCCGGTTTGAGGAGCGCGCATATTTTTATCCTCCTGCAATCGATTATCCTAATTTTACAGTATTAACCGGGTCATTGCAATAGCCCAAGGGCTTGAAAACAGCGGGCTCGAGCCAGGTGTGATCCCTGCCTTCGTGGCTGCACTGCCTTCCGTTATTGTCAACTACTGCCTTTCCTAATTGCCCTTCACCTATAGCAAAAACCGTTCCACCGCAGGCTTTTCTTTGCCGGTGAATGTTTTTTTTGAGAGCGGTAAATTGACAAACCCCCGGATGTCCATTAAAATAGACAAGAGATATCAGGCAAAGGGGAGTAGCTCAACTGGCAGAGCAACGGTCTCCAAAACCGTAGGCTGCGGGTTCAAGTCCTGTCTCCCCTGCCACATAATACGGGGCTTTACAGCCCCGTTAATTTTTTCCAGTTTAAGTTTTGGACAGATTTTGGACAGATTTACTTTTTTCGCTTCGCTGACTTGGCTTTACCGTTAAATGCTTCTTCCATCAGGTCCGCTGCCTGCCGGTCTTTGCTCTCCAAGAAATGACTGTAAATATTTTGCGTAGTTGCGGAAGTAGAATGGCCCAGCCTGCCGGCCACTGTTTGAATGTCCATCCCCCGGCTAATTAAGAATGTCGCGCTGGTATGCCGTAGTCCGTGAAATGTCAATCTGGGTAGTCCGTTTCGCTTAATAAACTTTCGGAACCACTTGCTGACTGTTTCGGGGTGCATGGGCTTGCCGTCCCAGGTTATAAACAGCCGGTTATTCCCCCGGCAGATAAAGTCTTTTTCCTGTTGGTTTTGCTGGTATTGCGCCAGGATAGCCAGCAAATAATTATTAACCGATATTTTCCGCTTGCTGGTTTCCGTCTTGGGCGCTTTCGTGAATATTCCTTCAGTTGGTAGGTATTGGCTACTTTGCCTGATCTCGATCGCTTTATTCTCAAAATCAATATCTCGCCATTCCAGGCCCATGACCTCCCCCAACCTGGCGCCGGTCATTATTGCGATCATGATAGCAGCCTTATATTTCAATTCTTCCGGTCCCGCTTTTCCCAAGGCCTTGAGCAACGCATCTACCTGATCCGCATCGTAGCAGGCCGCCCTTCTCTTCTCTACCTTCGGTGCATCAACCCGGCTTGCGGGGTTCACCCCGTTGAATACCCCCCACTGGATCGCCTTCCCAAATATTGCACATATCAGTCGGTGGTGGTGTTTTATGGTCTGCTCAGACAGCGCCCCGGCCTCTCTTACCTCACCGGCAGCGCCCCCTACATAGCTAACATATTTATGTTTACCCCTCATTGTGTTGTAGAAGTTTACCAGATCGAGGGGCTTCACTTTTTCCAGTCTCTTTTCCCCGATCACAGGATAAATGCGGCTTTCAAGTAATTGCCTATATCTAAAGACTGTCTTGGGGGCCAGCTCCACCTCGGCATAGTCCTTTAGCCACTTTTCGGCAAATGCCTTGAATGTAACCTTTGACGGCTTCGTAAAGTCGCCCTTGTCAACCTCGGCCACAAATGCGGCTAGCGCCCTTTCAGCGCCCCGGTCGCTCTTGGCTTGAACATTTTTCGAAACATCCCGGTATCTTAACCTATAATATCCTTCTTTCAGCTTGGTGATATTGCCGGCCATTAAAAACTACCCCCTATTTATAACCCCGCATTTCCTTTACAGCCCTTATCCGGGTAACAGGCCGAATATCAGTTACTGTTTCCCAGGTTTCGGGCAATTCTCTTAAAAAGTCGTCCAACCGCCGCCCGGATACATAATAGGTATTAATATGAATTGGTATATCGGAGTAAGGTATGAATACTCTTACCCTATAAAGCCTGGCCCCTGGATAGGGCGGTTTTTTGGCATGCTCGAAGGTGTAATAAATGCCATCTACTTTGGCAATTCCTCTTTCTTTCAACCCGATCCCCCCTCCGCTGATAGTTAACCCTGCCTGGGCCCAGCCTCCGCCAGGCCCAGGCTATACTTCTCCCAAAAGCTATCCCCTATTCCTCTGAAAGCCAAGTCTCTATCATCCATCCACTTCCTTGGACATAATTTTACATTTTAATATCGATGGTGTAATCAACAACCAGATAAGAGATATAGCAACACTTATTAAGATGCCGCATATCCCTTTCAAATAATTACTTAATAAACTAACAGCAACAACAAATATGATATTGCAAACCCAATACAAATTGTGTTCCTTATAAAATTGTCTGATATGCACTACGTTGATGTGAGTCGAAAATGTTGTCTTCAACGACAGTATTTCGTTGAATATTCTCCCCGTAGCACCACAATGAGGACAAGGCCCTGAGTGAACATCCGATAATGAATACCCACAGCTTTTACATGTAGCGCTACTTTTCATACCCCACCCACCCTTAATAATTTTCGTGAGCACCCTTTACACCCTTGGATAGCTTGCGCATCAATGGTGCGCTTACAATTCTCCATCAAGGCTGCCGTCTTAGCTTTTTCTATCGCTTCTTTATTTGCCGCAATTTTTGCCGACACCATAAGAATAGGACTATCGAGATCATCAAGATCGAGAACCAATCTCGGTTCCGAATATCTCGGGTCATTTACAACAATAGTCCTCACTATTCACCACCCCTTATTGTTGCTGTAGCCTCACCCAGCGCCCGGC
>CAYXBB010000053.1:0-8500 GCA_964463285.1 uncultured Syntrophomonadaceae bacterium
AAGGGAGATCAGGAAAACCGATATCTGGATCGACTGGCGGGTGGTCAGGTTTGTTACCGGATGCCAGCTTTCGGGAACGGAGATGCCCCTCGATGAGAAGATCAGCCTGCTCAAGGAGGCCGCGGATAACGGAGCCTCCCTCAAGATCACCTACCTCAATGCCAAGGGTGAGAAGACGGAGCGTACGATCAACCCTCAATCTGTGGAGGAGGTGGAATACAGGGGGAGAACTTTTCTGGGGATGAGGGCCTATTGCCAAAGCAGAGAAGCCCTGCGAACCTTTCGGGTCGACCGGATCCTGAAGATTGACAACACTGTTTTGCCTTGATAGCAGGGCCCGGGTTTATTCAAAAAGCCGAAACACCCCCATCCGCCGGAACGGGGCCGGAACTTAAAGCCACCAACCTACCAAACGGAGGATTTCGTAAAAAGCGATCGTTATCAAATTATCAAGCGACTCCCTATAACTTTTCCCTTACCGATTTTATTTTTTCGGCGATAGAGCCGGGTTTGTCCCGGCGATCATCGATCTTGATGATCATGTAAAGCCATGCCCGGTTGTGCGGCTGCATGGGCCGGGCAGGTCAGGCCGCAAAAAAACCGCCGTGGCTGACTGAAATACGCCTCACTCTGCCGGATTAACAGCCACGCTCTTCGTCGCCCATATCCCCCGCTCTGATGAATAATATAATAGCCAAAACAATAAAAGGTATGCCGCCCACCAGGCCGGTGATGGCCGGACCGAATAAGATGCTGTAGCCATCCTGTGCCAACAAAAGTGGCAATGCCGCCCCCGCGTTCACTGTCGAATGAATCATGGCGGCCGGGATAACGCTCTTGAGCTTGATCGATGCATAACCTTCGATAATGCCAAGTACTACACAGAACAGAATCATGGCTAAGATACCAAGCCAGGGATAACCGGTATAGTCGACTCCATAATTATGACCCATGACGATCACCGGTAGATGCCATGCCCCCCAAATAGCCCCCGTAATAACCAGGGCCGCCCGGTCGGAAAATAGTTCACGTAATTTTGGAAGCAGGTACCCCCTCCAGCCGAGCTCCTCACCCAGTGTGGGAATAATGTTGATCACCGGGCCAATAAGTATTATCTGGAGAACACCGATCAGCAGAAAATTAAATCCCGAAAGCGGGATACCGGCCGGAGGATGGAACATGGTTAGTTCAAAGTCGAATCTTCCGGGAAAGATTAAAAAATAGATCAGGGCGCTTAAAAACAATAAAGCCGTCGGCCCAAAATAGAGGAGCAGGTATTCTTTAACATGGCCTTTTATACGGGGGTGCAGGTACATCTTTTTGAAACCTTCTCTCGTTATAAGCCGGGTAAGCAGACTGGCCACTGCCGGGGAAAACATGGAGGCGGCGAGAATAATGGTCGATGATTTTTCCCCATAAGTTAATCCGACAAGAGGTATAATTAAAAACACCGCCCAGCCGATAACAATAGCCAGTACAACAAATATGACCAACCGCTTCCGGGTCTCCGCATACTCCATAATAATCCAACCTTTTGTGACCTAGATCCTGGGTAACCTCTACTTTTGCACCGTTCTAATGGCCGGGATAACGTTCCCGCCATTCCCGGTCCTCCCGGTAGCCGGTAAGCAGGTCATCGGCCACCTCTATCAGGACATCTTTCAGCTCGATATTTCCCACCCAGCCAGCGGGAATCCGGCCCAGGCCCAGGTAGGCCCCCAAAATGCTACCGGTAATAGCTCCGGTACTGTCGCTGTCGCCATCGTGGTTCACGGCGGCAATCACCGCCTTTTTAAAATCTCCCCGGTACCTCAGCGCACAGCAGACCGCTATCCCCAAAGCCTCCTCCCCGACCCAGCCTTCGCCGATACGGGCGATGGTCTCCTCATCAGAATAGCTATCCCGGGAATAGTAGACCGCCCGGTTCAGACTCCGGGTGCATTCCTCGTGGCCTTTGAAGCCCTTCAGCTCTTTCAGGGTTTCATCGATTGACGCCTCCAGCTCCCGCCCCTCTATTATCAGTGCCACCAGGTACGCCAAAGCCCCGGCGGCAAGATAACCTGAAGGGTGCCCGTGGGTCAGGGCGGCGATCTCCGCTCCTATTCCAAAGGCCCCCTCCTTCAGACAAAACAGGCCAACCGGTGCCGCCCGCATCACCCCGCCACACCCCTTGCTGTTGTTGACCGGCTTCTCCATGCTGCCCTGCTCTCCCCCCGAAAGGGCCGAAAGACAGGTCTTCCCGGGCCCCCTCCTGGCATGTAGTCCCTTTACAGCGATCAGCCAACCGTCGTAAATCCGATCATATGTCTCAACCCGCGGGTTCCCCTGGGTCAGCAACCAGCGCTGATAGGCATGATAGACTACCGCCGGGAGATGACAGACCCCTTTTTGCCTGTACCTGGTCTCCGCCCGGAGAAGTCCCTCGGCGGTGAAAAGCGTCATCTGGGTATCATCCGTGATCTCGGCCTTTCCTGAGAGCACCGGCTGCAGATCCCGGATCCCGCCGGCACCATACCGCTGCTCGATCTCATCCACCCGTAAAAATTCCACCGGCCATCCCAAAGCATCACCGATGGCACCCCCCACCAGGCACCCACGGAAATGATCCTTGTCTCTTTTCATGCTTACCTACCCCCGGTCTCTGATCTGATTATACACCAGGGCCGGTAATAGATTCCTACCTGTTCCGGAAAAATTTACAGTTCACCGCCGCCACCCCTTACCGTAATTCTCTTATGTTTATAGCTTTATAGTTGCAGGATTTCCATCCTTTGGCAAAGAAAGAGGGGCATAAAAGGTGTGATTTTTTCGTGTGTGAGCTGATAGCAATCACATTTAACCAGGCGGTAAAACCCCATCTATCCTTCCGGGGATTTCTCCAGAAATGATTAACCCCGGCTTAAAATATTTGTATCTTGTAAACTTCTATTGCCAAGATTTACTCACGCGCGAGGGTATCAAATATTGTAGCTTAAGAGCAAGCATCTTTTTTGACTCTTTGATAAATACGGAGCAAAAATTGTTACTGCTTCTTTCTACTTCGTAATTGGTAAGTTAAGAGCCCTACCAAGAATAGCAGAATAATCGTCTGCCCAACAATGATGTAGTTTAATTTATGAGTAGATTTCTTAAGTGGTTTCAAAATATTAGCAGCCTGTGTCCCTGCTTCCTTCTGTGCCCCTGTTCCCTTCTCATTTTTATCAAAAGAAGGTTCTTCGATACCGGTGGTTTCTTCAAGGTTTTCATCAATAGTAGGTTCTTCAGTACCGGTGATCTCTTCAACATCAAATATGTCGTCACCTAAGGTTTTTACCATGTTTATCAAATGTTCAGAGTCATTTCCTACAATCATAATTCTTAGCACGCCACCTATTTTAGCTTTATATATCTTCCCTGCCACCAAACGATTTTCTTCAACGAAAGGAAAACAATCAAAAAGGGCAGGGTGGCTTACACGTGGGTCTGTTGAATCTTTTAAAGAGTATAACCAGACGATACTTGCCTTTTCCAGGTCATGCGAATCTACAGCAAATGATGCACCGCATGGTCTTACAGAACCCTTTGTGTGTTTATCTGCAAATTCCTCTACAGGTTCTTTATTGCCAATAATGACAATGCCAAATCCTTTATAAACGCTTTTTATAGCAGAGCGAACACCAGTTTCATTCATCATTCCTGTGTCCCATATTTTTAGAGCCTTACTGTCGTTATAATCGGGATTCTGAAGGTATCCCTTAAAAACATCTTGTTTAGCTAAAACGCCAGGGCTGGATATGGTTAAAAAAAGGAAAATTAACGTTAAGGCCACCAGATAAATCTTTTTACTTCCCATAATAACACCTCATACCGGCTATAAGATCAAATCATCCGGGAAAGTAAAGGCAGCTAATAAGATTTCAGAATAATATTCGTTTCCGAAGATGACTTAGGACTCATCTTCCGCACTCTTGCAGTTACCAATAAATGTTTATGCCTCCCCTTTTTCAAAACAGCTAAGGTGGTGATGTGAAAATATCCAAATCAAAACCTGCCATATTGAGCACTCGCTTTAACTGACCAAACCGTTTAGGCAAGTATCGCTCGATTGATTTACCATCTTTTAGCCACATTACCTTTATCGGGGCAAACAACTCCAGGATCTTGTTTGCCGCGCTGTTTAGCTCTTCTTTCAAAAGTGCTTGCAGCGAGGCGTGGCAGAAGACTTTTTTTGCACCCGCAGCATAAATTTTATCTAAAGTTCTGGCCAGAGCATCATCATTAAAGTCACTGCTTTTATAGCCCTTTCCGAAGATCAGCTCAACGTCCATCTCGGCGTAGTTCTTTTCTACCAGGTAAAGGGGACTTCGGCCGAGCAAGATATCGATGATCATGGCCAAGGTATGGGTGCCGGGGTCGATGAAGCACTGCTTCTCGTCCCATTCAACAGTATCGTTGATAGAATCAACAATACCCAGTTCTCTGCCCAGGGCGGCTATGAGAGGGGCGGGCCCGGTGTCTCTTACGTCTATATCCATTCTGGCGCTCCTGCCTATGATTATTATCTTCTTCGACAGGGGCAGCCTTAGTACCTCCCTGAATATGAGGGAAAATATATTATTTTTTTCAAAGAACAAGGGTGCGGAAGATCAGTTAGGATGTTTCATGAGTTGAATTATGTTTTCCATCTTGCCCAAACTGTCCCTTAATTATATTTTTCTGGTTGGCCTGTTTTTCTATTTTTTGCAAGTGTTTTTCTCTGTTTGAGGTACTTTTGCAGTTAACACAATTCCCTGTAAACTTAGGCTACAACAAAGACATAAACAGCAGGGGCTCTAATAATAATCAAAAAAGTTTCCGTTTGAAATTCACACTGACTTTCGGCAAAACGGAGCTTGAGCTAGGTGCTCTCTATCAAGAAGAATTGGAAAATACCCACTAGTTTAACGTTATCTGTTAAACAATATAGCCCTTATAAACAAAATAAGTGCCTCTATACATTACATAATGGGGAACGGATCGATTCCGTTTACCCCCTATTCTCGGACTCAATCTTGCTAATATTTCGTTGATAAGAATCATTGATTCGTGTAATCACCTTTTTAGGAGCCTTGGAAGCAGCTTTGTCAACAGCATTCCAGAATCTTTTCGACTCTTCCGTTGTTTTACATCTAAAACTGGTTATCTTCCCCACCCGCATTAGCCCTCCTTTTTATCACTTTCAAACAACCCGCTCCCTCCATATCTTTTCTCTCCAACTTTTCTCCTTCTTCGGTTTGAGTTGAAAATAGCTTCCAGTATTTTTTAGGGGCCACACCTACAAAAGGCTCAAATTTTACTTTATTTTCATTTCTCTTGTTATCCTCAGGAAATATTATGGCATCATCGTGTAGATCTTTGGCCAAGCTTTTTGGGTATGGTTCAATATACACCACCCTTTTAATTCCAACTCCAACAATATGTTTTGCGCAATTATGACATGGAAATGTTGTTGTATATAATATACAATTTCTTATGGATAAGCCTAGTCTCGCTGCAGATGATATTGCCTCCATTTCGGCATGAACGGATCTTCCGTATTCCATTATATTCATAAACTGGGTGCCTTTTAATTTGGCAGGTGTGATTCTACTTAGTCTAGTTTCATATTCTTTCTCAATAACTGATAATAATTCGGTTAAGATCTCCATTCTTTTTTTAGTATTCGAATCGTGACCTTTTTTAAAATCCCTGTGATCATCCTGTGAATTCTCCCAATATTGACCACCACCTGGAGCAGGCACCTCATTAGCCCCAAGTGAAATAACTTCACCATAACTATTTAGTATTGCTGCACCTACCTGCCTGGATAGATCTGCTGATCTTAAAGACGCTGTATATGCCAGTTGCATCCCGTATTCATCCATTACCGGTGTAATTATTTCTTCTGCAAATAGAAGCTTTAAATAACGCCTTACTTGACCTACTACATAATTTTGGTCATTGCCTTTTTCCTCTACAAAAAAATCCGCCAAATAAAACGTATCTCTTAGTTTTTGGCCATATTCTTCTTCTTCGCCCTCATCACGTTCAATAACTTGTTTTACTTGTTCTTTATTCATACCATGATGTCTACGTAAATTATTTTGTCGTGATTCTTCCGAGGAGTAAACCCCTATTAGATGAAAAGCAGAACCATATATTTTGCGAAGCCAAAGTACCTCATCAGGGTGTTTTAGTTGATGAAGAAGGAAAGCCTTCCCAGATAAAAAATAAGGTTCCTCATTGGGGCGTTTTGAATTAATCTCAGCTGATGCAAGCAAAGCCAAAATTTCATTGCTACTAGTTGAGCTACGAAGCTCATTTCCCCGATCCATAAGAATGTTTAACCTCTCATATTCATTTAAATCTTCATTTATATCTTTGTGAATAGGAGTTTTGAAGCAGAGATATTTTTCTCTTAAAAAGCGACTAAGCCTAATTGTTTCTAATGTGTATTGACGTGCTTCCATTTCTTCTTCTAATATTTTGCATACTCCGTTTAATGGAGTACCAACCGCAGCTACTAACCCAAAAACAATTTCAGGTTTTTCTACAACATCTAAAGAACTGGTATCAATAAGAGGCATCTAAATCGACCTCACTACAAATATATAAAAGTTAAATTACTTTTTCGTTCTATGAATATAGATGATTGTCCTTCATATTATGTTAACAGCTTTCCATAATTTCAATTATCCTATTTGGTAAAAAGAAAGGTAATATATGTCAACTTGTGTCTGAAATAATGTATATTTTGAATGCTTGGTATATTGTCTATACAAATCGCTACTTTTTGGTGTTCAGTAAACCAGCAGACCAACATCCCTAGGTTGGGAAATCCCAACGCCCTTGTGATATCGGGTCAATTCCATTTTGTGGTGTAAATCCCCCCCCCTGGATTTACCATCACCATTTAAGATATTGACTACAATACTCAAAACCTTCTCCCCTGATTGCGCATCTCAAGGATTTCTTCTTACAGAGTATCTGTCTTTATAGAAGCGCCGATTTGGTCCATTTTAAGACGGGGGGATAAGACGGGGGGACGTTTCCGCTGTCCGTTCATTTCAACGTTGCTCACCTAACCGCCCCCCAGGGCGGCTAGGCGGGTGTTGCCGGGAGAAACGTTTTAGATTTCAGCCAATCTTTTCCCGAGACCTTGCGCCCGCCCTTCACATCCAAGGCTTAAAATAGTTTCAGCTGGCTGGATTCACCGGGTGGTGCCGGAGGAATACGGGCATGGGCCTGCTCCAGGTGGTGCGGCCGCCTGCTCTCCCTTTTCTGTTCAATACGCATCCTTTCTTTGCCGCCTATGGTAAGCACCGGCACCAAGCTGTAAATTACCGGGAATTCCCGCATAATCTCAGTATTGCGCAGGGCAGTGCAGCTAAAAAGCTGCACATTTTGTTGATTGGTGATCGCATCCACAATCTCGAGAATATGGCTACTGGAGGCCTGGCCGAAGGGGTTGTCCGCCAGCACCACCGCCGCCGTATCCCGGCCGCCGGAGCGGCAGCGGCGAATATAGGAAAGAAGAACAATAAAAAGGGCAAACCTCCCGGCAAAGCGCTGGCCCTGGGACCAATCAACAAGATCATCCCAGCGGTCGTAATGGCCCGCTTGGTAGCTGCTGCTATCCCGCGGCTTAAGAAGACGAATATCAATACCATCCAGGGAGACCACCTGGTCCAGCAGCCGGGCCGTTTCAATTGCTTCCCCCAAAAAATCGTCAATCAGTGTATCGTCTTCGCCCTTTTTCCGCTGGCTGACTCCTTCTGCAATAACATCCTCCAGATAGCGGCGCAGCCGGGCCGCCCCCTCCGCTTTATCAGGCCGCATAAAACTGATCTTAAAAAGGGGATGCTTCTCTCCGCGCAGCGGTACCTGGGAACGCCTTTGTAGCTCCCGCACCTGCTCCAACACCCCGTCCACGTGGCGCCAGGTGCGCTGAACCATCTCCTCCACCTTAGCCGTTAACCCCTCCAAGCGCTGCTGAACCTGCTCTCTAAAACAGCGGATCGCCTCCTCCACCTGCTGCAGATGGTCCTGTAGCTCCGCCACCCGCTGCTCCCAGGAAGGGGCTGCCATCTGTTCGCCCATGACCTTGAAAAATTGTTTCAGCTCATCTCCATGTAAGCGGTTTAATTTTTCTTGGCATAGGTGCCATTGCTCCCCCGCCTGCTTCTTGGCAATTTCCAGCTGTTCCCAGATCCCTTTTTCCTTCCGACGGCTGCGCTCCACTACCTCCAGGGCCCGGCCCAGCACCTCCTTTCCCTCCTGCTCCTCTGTCAGAGGCTCAACCGTTTCAGTATAAGCGATCTTCATCTGCTCTAAAATCCCGGTAGCCCGCCGGTAATCGGTCAGCTGTTCTCCTTTTAGTTCAAGCCCTTTTTTTAATTGCAGCAGGGACAGCCTTAGCTCTTCGCTTCTTTTCTGCCGGCCTTCCCTTTCCAAGGCTAGATCAACCTGTTTTAAACTGGGTAGTTCCTTTCCGGGGAAGCGT
>CAYXBB010000054.1:0-7361 GCA_964463285.1 uncultured Syntrophomonadaceae bacterium
CAAGCGGTTCTTTAACCACGGTTCTGAAACGGACAATGGATAGCGCCCCGACCATTCCCAGGCTAACTATCAAATTCGTGGATACCGTTAAGATGACCAGGGTAGTGATCATATTCATCGCCATCAGCGAAATCCCAAAGGATGACGAGTGCATCACACCCCTGAAGGTCTTTGTATAAACAAAAAATATGAACAGACCGAGGGCAAAGGATATGAACAAGGATACAAGTATATCGGGAATGGAAAAGGCTACCGCCTTATCCAAAAAGCTAAAATTGAATAACTGTTCCAGCATGTCAAACTCCTCCTGTAACTTATGATTTCGCTTGTTTCAAGGTGTGGCTAACAGTCGATACGCCCTCCTGTAATCTACACGAGCCTGGCCGTGACATATTTGGAGAATTCGGTTTGATTGCGACAGTCGATTCCAACAACGTCGCGGATAATGTCGGGAAGGAAGCCATCGTATTTTATTTCCATAATAATCGTATTAGCGGCGGGAATGGTTGCCAAATTGGGATTCAGGAAACCGGTAACGCTGTTCGATGTCCTTATGCCCCTGTCGAAGGTGATCCGCACGTTACCTGCCCTGTAAATGTAGGCTTCCCGGTGGTAATCCACAATGCTTCTGGGGCGAAGATTCTGATAGCGAATTTTCGTGTACAGCTCCATGAACAACGGTATGTCCGGTATTTTCAAGCGCTCATAGTTTCCCGCCAATACCGCCGCGCATTGCTCCGCTGTGATTACCACCCCTTCCTTGTAAGCCAACCGGTTCGCCTTGCTTTTTCTTTCAAGCCGGATAAATGATGTATCGCCGTTGTAATAGCGGAGCCTGAATTTTTCCCGCCTGCTCAGACCGGACAGTTTTTCCACGACCGCCTTATCCGAGTAATTGTCAAAATAAAGGCTGCGGATTTTATAGCCCCCGTCATCACCGGCATGCTTATCCGGCTTGATCAAAATACACAGCCTAGCACGCAACTGCGCGTAGTCCGAGGCATTGATGTAATGCTTTAGCTCATGCCTGCCGCCCATACAATCACTCCCTTCAAATTTATTAACATTTATCTTATACCGGAAAAGTGAATTCCAGCCGTTGGCTATCTGAATTTCAACTGAATTTTTTAACTATAGCTATGCTTGACGAGAGAAGCTGTTTTACCTGGCATCATCACATAAAAATCATTAAATTAACCGGCGAGTTGACTGGAAAAAGGCATATTGACCATCATGATTCTCAAAGAAAAAATAACAAGCACTTCTTGCAATTAAGGAAATACCGTATTCTTAAAAGTGTAACTTTTTGCAATATCCGGCATAGATTATAGCGATGGATCGGAATATATCTAACAGTGCCGATTCGGTACAACGCTATTTTTTGCAAATTAGTATGACTATTCAAGATCTTTTAAGGGGGTGAAAAAAATAAGCAACTTTACTTTTACGTCGGAAACCGTTTTAGGGGGAAGCACTGCGGAGACCGGCGGTGTATCGCTATCAGTGACGGGAGATCCACTGGCGATCGAAGATATGAAACCGGGTGACAGTGCCGACACTACACTCACTGTCGCTAATGACGGAACGATTGACGTTCTCTATTATCTTTCGGCCGACTGGGGAAAAGGGGGAAGCACTACCTCCCGCATGGCGACGATCCTGGCCAACCGGCTGATGGTTACGGTAACTGCCGATCCCGAAGAGTCAGCGGTTGTATTTTATACCGGCAGTCTGGCCGGCTTGTTGGATCAACCTGCGACCGGCCGTGCGCTCGCCGCGGAAAATGGCACTGAGGATATACTAATTGCAATCGAGTTGCCTGCCGATGCCACTAATATTGTCCAAAACCTGAGTATTGCTGTTGATTTTGTTTTTGTGGCGGAAGAAGAATTTGTGGAGGAAGAAGAATAGGAGAGGCGACAGGCAATCACGGCCACAAGGGCGGAGACTCTCTCCGCCCTTGTGCATTTGTAAATAGTCAGAAAGGAATATAATTCGGCCCGGTTAATGATGCCAGAAGAGCCGATGTAAAACAAGGTAGGATCATTAACGATCCATCTAAAGAAGGTTTCAGACTAGGCCGAACGATCTGCGGAAAAACAACTGGACGGTATATTATATTTTTATGTTTCTGATGGTCAAATAACGAACTAGAAAGTAAAAGACTAATCCAAAGATAGCAGCGTTAATCACCGCGCCAAGAACAAAGGCGGATCCAAAAAAATCAAGAAAGCTAAATAATTTATCTCTGATACCCCCGAGTTTAAGAATTAGGGCATATTGTCCGGTGATAAATACAAGGAAATTTTCAGTTTCACGCGCCTGAATTATTCCTCCCACCAATAGATTTAAAGCATATTTAAAAGGAATCAGAGGACCGGCAAGTAAACTAATGGCGGGCGCACTAGCCTTGTTTGCTTTAAACAGGAAGGCCAAGAAAAAAGCTAACAAAAACCCCAGACCCATGGTAGGAAAAAAATTTACAACTAACCCTATCGTGCACCCAAGGGCGAAACTATGCGGGTTTTCCTTTATCTCCTGTTTTTGGCTTTCAATAAGCCGGTTAAACCGCTGTTTGAAATTTTTTTTCCTAGAGCCAATACTTGATTTGGTATCTTTTCGTTTTTGCAATTTTTCCTCTATTTGCCCTGCCATACGTTACCTCTAAAAACTATTTTCAATTATACCATATACTAACCTTGAATCCTGTCACGGCCACAAGCCCGAATGAGTTCTTTCTCGAACCCTACGCCCTTACGCTAGGGAATGTCGCGTCTATTCAACCACAAGATCGATCAACTTTTCCCGTTTAAACGGTTACCCGATTAAAGCTACTTATCTTTTCCTTTAGTATTCTTCCGGGCAATTATACGATTGCGGCATGATCCCAATCTGTCTAAATCACCTTCTAAAATTGACGGGCAAATGATAGTATTAGATAAACCGCATCACCAGGTTTAGGAATTATTTAAAGGAGCTATGCAGACCAAGGAGGTGTCGGCATGGCGGTGCAAATTGAAAAAAACAGCTTTTTTTCTTCTGTTCTCACCCTATTTCATTCCAAAGACAATATCAATATTCGAAATGTGCGTATAAAGCATCTGCCCTATATGCTGATTTTCCCTTTAGCACCTGTTTTTGCAAATATGCAGGGGGCCCTGTTCAGCGACGAGGTTCAACTTTTCGGGCTCAATGCGATGACCCTTATGGGCAGCGCTTATTGTGTGGGGGCGGGAATGCTGTTTGCGCTGACCAGTGTGAAGAATATGGCCCGGGTCTCCCGCATATTTGCCCTGGTCACGGCGATTACCTTTGTTCCCTGGATTACCATGGAAGAGAGCCGGCTCAGCCTGATGCTGGCCATCCTTTTCATGCTTGGCCTGGGCGGTTGCGCCGCCTGCGCCTCCTTCGCCTATACTTTTGCCCTCAACAACACGGAGAGGCTGCTGGGGGCATCGATGATCTCTTTGTTCTTCGCCCTCAACCAGCTCGATTCCGGTTTATCCTTCATCTCCGGTTTTTTCAATAAGACCTATTTGACCCTGCTGGTTACCGGCACCGTTATCTGCCTCTGGCACTACAAAACCGAAGATTTCGACGATGCCCTGAACCGCCCGCAAGCGACTCTCAACCTCCCCTTGAAACTGATGCTCTATTTCTTTATAGCCCATTATTTTGTGGAGATATTCTATACCTACCTTCCGGGAGCCTCCTCGACCGGCGCTATGGTAGCCAACGGGGCAGTAGGCATACTGGTAGTCTGCCTGGCGGTGACCCTGCAGTTTCTTACCAGAAGCAGTATCTGGAATATGTGTAATCTCTTTTTTGTGGCCATCATCACCACCTACCTTCTCTATTTCATGCCCGAAGGCTCCTTTTTAAGGGATGTCGCCCGCTTTATCCACGGTTTTGAGCAGATGGGCTATATCGCCGCCTACTATCTGTTGGGCTGTGTTTTTAAAAAACATGGGGATTTTCGTTTGTTCAAGTTTTGCCTGGTGACCATCCTCCCGGTGAGCATGATCTCCTATCTCCTGCCGGGGATGCTGGCCTCCCATGCCCCGGATCTGCTGCCCTTGGCGGCGACAGCTATCTCCGGCGCCGTCTTTATTGTGTTTATCTTGATGTCACCCGCTTATTCAAAGCACCTCTTTCACGCCGCGTGGTCGGAGGATTTTTACGCCATTGACATGGGCGAGGCCACGCGGCAGGTGGAACAATCTGCTCTCCTGGAAAAACAGAACCTTTCACCACGGGAAAAAGAGGTGGCAGCGCTGCTTTTAAACGGTCGGGCGGCCAAAGAGATTGCCTGGGAATTGAAAATTTCTGTGCATACCGCCAATTTTCATATCAAAAATCTCTATAAAAAGCTGGATATTGGCAGCCGCTCTGAACTGTTCGCCCTATTTAGCCCCGCAACATCCTTCAAACCCCAGGGTTGAAACAAGCCCCATCCACCTAACCCGGCAAAAGGAGAAAGCGGGCGGATCCTCGAAAATGGCTCTATAATAGACTATAAGGCATATGCCGGTGATAATGTAGAGAACCAGATGTAACGGGGCTTTGATATTGGCAAGCCGGCCGGCAGCAAGATTGCACTATTTGTGCAGCGGATTACAATCTAACCGGAACGGGTATTGGATGGCCCAAGACCACCTATGATCGTGATCGCCGATCAAAATAAGGGTAGGGCAGGCAATATCCACCAGTCCCTCCCGGCTCTCCATGTTTGTTATCGCTTTCCAAAATTGCCCATTCCCATTGATATGCTCTAAGCAATCCAACTCTTGGGCATCAGGCGCTGGGAAAACCGATTGATCGGCACTGAAAGCCGTTCATACCAATCAAGTTTTTTTGTACATACCAACCCTATCAAAATTAGGCTCGCCACTTTCCTTTTGCCTTAAACATAGACTTCCTCTAGCCGCGGATGAGGCGCGGACGGCTCTCCCATTCTGTTAGCTCCGGAGCCCAATATCCCGCCCGAACATTGACAGTTCATAATTATCCCGATGTAACTGTAATTAAAAAACGGCGTAATTACGCCGCCAGGGGTATGCAATGATCACGCAGAATGATTCTAATCCCTCAAAACTGCTACAGCTTTGTGCCGCAGGAGCCACAAAAGCGGGCCCCGGGTTCCAGGGGCGAGCCGCACTGGGAACAATAATTGGCCGATTCCTGCCCTCCCACGGTTGGGGGCAGCTCCTCAGTGCTCCCCAGGGGGAGAAAAAGCCAATCGATGGTTTCACCGCTCTCGGAAAAACCGATCGCCCCCTTGGGGGATACCACATAAAAACTTTCTTCATCCACATCCGCCTCGCCGTCATGAATCTCGGCCACCCCGATCAAGCTGAACCGGTCATAAACCTCATCCACTGCCGTGGCAAACTGCCACTGGCCACAACGGGTTGCCGCCACTTCTGCCGCCGCTGATAGAGTTGAGTATCTTTGCTGATCCATAATCCCGTCCCCTTCAATATGATTTGTTCACCTATTAATCGTGCAACGCAACTATGGTTAGCCGCCGGGAGAAAAACCCGGGAAGTGAGCAACGCGGCGATCAAGATCCCCGGAGTAAAGAAACCCGTGTTAAGGGGATGAAAATTTAGATATACCGCCCCAGCCCACTGACAGGGGAAGAACCTCTTAACGGGCACCTCCGCCGCCGCCCCCTCCGCCGCCACCGCCGCCACCGGAAAAGCCGCCCCCTCCTCCCGAACCGGAGGAGGAACTGCTAAGAGCAGTCCGAAAAGTTTGCTGAACCGAGGTGGTCAAACTGTCAAAACGGGTAGGATTGGAGAGTGCCAGGTGATACCAGCCTGCCCGGGTGGCCAGAAAAGCCGGATCTTGAACTTCCGGATAAACCATGGTCAACTGTTTCATCACCTGTTTCCCTACACCGAGGGCCACCGCGTACACCAAATAATGTTCCCAAATCTCCAAAGCGGGAACATAGGCCCGGTCAAGTTCGGAAAAATGGAGCAAGAACCGGCGGAAAGCCTTCCATTTGGCAAAATGATCGGAGCCAACGGGGGTCAGGTTTTTGATCTTTCCCCCCGAAAGGAGTAACAATAGGCCTACTATTATCGAGACGGTGCCAAATATGGACATCTCTCCGATAAAAAGAAGACCGGCCCCGGCAGCAAGTATAACCAGCCCGCCGATAATCACCGCCCAGGCGCTGCTCCCATAGAAGCCCAACTCTTTAACCTGCTCTTTAATGGTCCCGGCCCAACCGCGATAGAATTGAGCCACGGTTGTTTTCCGGCGTTTGGCATACTCCTCAATCTCCTGAAAGGAGACCGCTCCCCCCGGCTGCCGAGCCACCTGATTAAAAATGAAATGATAAACCCTAAGCTCGTGGCCCGCCAAATGTTCCCTATTCTCCCCCGGGTAAAGGTAGTAGTCGGTATAAGTGCGTTTACGGACAAGACCTTTTTCGGCCTGGTACTCCCCCAGGTGCAAAGAACCCCGCCGCGCCAAATCGAGAAGGGTGGCTGTAAAATCCTCCGGGGTGGTTCGCCCTTGCCGAAAAAAATTTCCCGCCTCCGCCGGTGAGTAATCCCCCGGCGGTTCCCGGTAGTAGTCGCCTGGATAGGCCTGCGGGTGATATAGACCGCGGCGCCGCATGAGATGATAAAATACCAGAGCCGCTAGAGCAACGATAACCCCTCCGAAAGAATCGACCCGGGCTAGCCGGCGTCTCCGATTGGCCTTTCCGGCCCATTTCTCCTCCTCGGCCAGGATCCCGGGCAGCCCCTCCTTGCCGGACAAATTGCCGGCCCCGGGGACCAACTCCGGCGGGAAAAGAACCCGCCCCTCCAGAAAGGTCTTGCGGGGCAGATCGGCAATTTCCCAGGTAACCCGGTTTTCTTCTTTAGAGACATTGCCCTGCAAAGGGCCGTGTCCCCAGACCCGCAGATCATCAGACCTTGCCCCCTCGGGCAGAATTAAAGACACCCGAGCATGATCTGTGCGTTCCTCCCATTTATCCCCTATAAACTGATAATAAAGCTCGGCTACATCCTGGTGGAGAAGGACCGCATTATCCACCGTGTACGAAATGGTAAAGGTGCGCTCCTCATCGGCCGCCTCAAAGCTCCAGTCAATATAGATATGGTCCGGGTGCTCCTCTACATAAAATATTCCCGCTATATCCTGGGTTCCAGGAGGCATCTTTTCGTAAGCCTCGCCTCCCTCACCGATCGAAACCTCCCTGATCGATGCGTTATGTTTCAGGTAAATATACTCCCAAGCCCCCCGGTAGCGGCCATTAAACCGGAAGGTGCGATTCTCCACCACGCTCATCGAACCATCGGGATGAACCTCCGCCTTGATCTCCACCCGCGGGAAATAGT
>CAYXBB010000055.1:0-7357 GCA_964463285.1 uncultured Syntrophomonadaceae bacterium
CGTCGGTTTGACATGGTGATGGGGCTGTGCTACAATTGGCTATGGTTTCCTAACCGCACGGGGGTGGTTTTAAAAGCTTTATCTGGTAAGAGCTACCTGCTCCGGCGAGTCCTGTGAGGGGAGTAAATTATGTACGCAATTATTGAGACCGGGGGGAAACAGTACCGGGTTGAAGAGGGGAGTTGCTTGCGGGTAGAGAAATTGCCTGCAAAAAAAGGGGACCCGGTGGTGTTTGAACGGGTATTGATGGTCCGAGACGGTGAGGAGACAAGATTTGGCCGACCTGTGGTGGAAGGATGCCGGGTGAAGGGAAAAATACTTTCGCAGGGACGTGCCCGAAAAATAATTGTGTTTAAATATAAGCCTAAAAAAAACTACCGGGTAAAGAAAGGCCACCGACAACCTTTTTCGGAAGTACTGATTGAAAGTATAGAACTGGATAATTAAAAATTTGACCGTGTAACTGGAGGAGGTGGCGCTAATGGCTCATAAGAAAGGGGTAGGCAGTTCCCGCAATGGCCGGGACAGCCAGTCGAAACGCCTGGGGGTTAAACGCTTTGGAGGGCAGGAGGTTAAGGCCGGAAGCATTATTGTCCGCCAGAGGGGAACCCGAATCCATCCTGGGTTAAATGTGGGAAGAGGAAAAGACGATACCTTGTTTGCCAAAACAGATGGAGTAGTAACTTTTGAAAATAATAGTCGGGATAGGAAACAGGTTAGCGTATACCCGGTAGAGGATCTGGTTGGTTAAGCTTGGGGGAGCCCCCGGGCTTATTTTTTTCTTTCACCAGGGGAAAAAACGGCATCGGTAGGTTATGAGAACAGCCCCCTGGGGGTATCGCCAAAATAGTTGTGCCTTAATATTTATTTGATATTCAGCAGTACGGGAAAGCAGTTGGGCCGGCTGCTTGGTTTATTGATTTGGCGGTATATGCACTGTATAGCACTTGAAGAAAGAATAAAGGACGGGCCCCGCATAACAGATGTTTATAGATGAAATTAAACTGGAAGTACAGGCCGGTCGGGGGGGCAACGGGGCAGTTTCCTTCCGGCGGGAAAAATTTGTCCCCCGGGGTGGACCTGACGGGGGTGACGGGGGTGACGGGGGTTCAATTTACCTGAAGGCTGATCCGTCATATCATAGTTTTGCAGATTTGCAGGGAAAGAGACAGATCAGGGCAGCCGGCGGTACTTCCGGACAGGGACGAAACCGGCATGGACGACAGGGTACCGATGTGCTGGTGCCGGTCCCGGTAGGAACGATTGTAAGAGATCAGCATGGGAAAACCTGGGGTGATCTCACCCATCCGGGACAGCGGCTCAAGGTGGCCGCCGGAGGCCGGGGCGGAAGGGGCAACAGGCGGTTTGCCGGCTCCAGGCGGAGGGCACCCCGGATTGCCGAAAAAGGGTTACCGGGTGAACAGAGAACTGTTTTCCTGGAGCTAAAACTCATGGCCCAGGTAGGGCTGGTGGGGTTGCCCAATGCCGGGAAATCAACCTTACTCGCCCGGGTAAGCCGGGCACACCCCAAAATAGCCTCCTACCCGTTTACTACTTTAGCGCCAATGCTGGGGGTGGTGAACGTCGGTGAGCAGGGTGACTTTGTAATGGCTGATCTGCCTGGTTTGATTGCCGGAGCTCATCAGGGAGAAGGATTAGGGCACCGTTTTTTAAGGCATGTAGAAAGAAATCTTCTTTTATTGCTGGTGATAGATCTTTCCCCGGAGGCGGTCCCAGAGGCAGTTGAGGCCTACCGTCAGTTACAGCGAGAACTTTCGCTATACAAAAGTGAGTTTTGCGAAAGCACTCTTTCCGGTTACCCCCAGGTTGTAGCCGGCAACAAGATGGATCTCCCCGGCGCCGAATTAAACCTGCAGCGGCTTGCAGAGCATGTCAACCGCACAGGGGAGCAAACGGTATGGGGCATTTCTGCTGCTAACGGTAGTGGGGTGGACGAGCTGGTAAGGTTCATGGCCGAAAAGGTTTTGCAGCTACAAATCCCGGTGAGGGAAGTTGAGCAATTATCTGAAACAGAGATTATAGTGGAACCTGAAGACAGGGACAGATTTTGGATAGAAAAAGATGGCCCAGTATTTGTTGTCCGTGGCCGGGGAATTGAGAAACTGGTCGCGCAAACTGATTTTGATTTTGATGAGGCAGTGTACCGGTTCCAGCTTATTTGCCGGAAACGCGGCCTGGAGGGGGAGTTGATAAAACACGGCGTACAGGACGGCGATACAGTAAGAATAGGCGAAGAAGAGTTTTACTATTTTTCTGATCAGGCGTAACAACAAGGAGGCCACGGTGGGGAACTTTAGCCAACCTAAAGGTAAAGGCAAAACCAACATTGGCCTGATGGGGGGGACTTTTGATCCTATTCACATTGGGCACCTGGTGTCAGCGGAAGAAGCCAGGCAACAGTTTAATTTGGATTACGTGATTTTTGTTCCGGTAGGACTTCCTCCTCACAAGGATATTGCAGATATCACCTCTCCGGAGCACCGCTACCTGATGACCACCCTGGCGGTAATATCCAACCCTTATTTTAAAGTATCCCGATTTGAAATAGATCGTCTAAAACCTTCCTACACCCTGGATACGGTTTTGCATTTTGCCGGAGGGGTAGAGTGCAATAATGTCTTTTTTATTACCGGCGCAGATGCTATTTTAGAAATCTCTACCTGGAAGGATTACCGGCAACTGTTGGACCTATGTGTATTTATTGCGGTTTCCCGCCCGGGATATCCTTTATCCAGGCTGCGGGAAACACTGGGGGCAGATTGCCCCAAATCAATCAAAAAAATTCACCTGTTGGAGATCCCGGCACTGGCAATATCATCTACGTTTATCCGGGAAAGGGTAGCGCTGGGCAAAACAATTAAATATTTAACCCCCGAGTCGGTGGAACAGTATATTGTGAAGAATCAGCTATATTTATAGGGTTATCATGTCATGTAAGTCGTGTAAGCTTAAGTGTACAGAGTAAAAAATAGGATATAATATGGTTGGAGGTGCCAGAATGATAAAAACGTTATATGTAGGTAATATCCCCTGGGCTACTACTGAAGAAGAGTTGCAACAATTCTTTGCTCAGTATGGAGAAGTAATCGGTTGTCGGATAATTACGGAGCGGGCTACCGGGCGTTCCAGAGGATATGGATTTGTAGAGGTAAGCGAAGAGGATATGGAGGAGATCATGGAAAAAACTAACGGCAGCGAACTTAACGGGCGCCGGATAGTGGTCAATGAAGCGAAGCCCAGGGAAGAAAATTAGACGCTCCTTGTTTTGGTAAGATCCTACTTATTACCGTAAGTGTCAAAATCTTCAGTGTTAGCATCGGCTGGCCGGCTCGTTTGTTACCGGAATTGTTACAGCGGGGATTATTCAGGCAGCCTGTGAGAAAAGGGAAAATTGCCGATCATGAAGCGAAATTTACAGGATGTACTTATCAAGCACCTTGGCAACACACTTTACCGGCATAGCCAGGGAGTAGCTCAGACGGCAGCTTCCCTGGCAAGGCTCTACGGCGAACAACCGGAGCGGGCTTATCTGGCCGGCATGGTTCATGATTATGGCAAGATTTATTCAGGTGAGGAATTGCGCCATCGGGCCCGGGAGATGAACCTGGAACTGGACCGGGTGGTATTGACCGAACCGGGGCTGCTTCACGCACCGGTAGGGGCGATCCTGTTATCCAGGGAACTGGGGATTACGGACACTGAAATTATCAGGGCAGTTACTTATCATACTACCTGCCGGCAGGGAGCCTCACTGCTGGAGAGAATTATTTATCTGGCCGATTATATAGAGCCCGGACGCAGGTATCCTTCGGTAAAAAATGTTCGGGAAGCAGCGGAAAACAGCCTAAACACAGCATTATTACTGGCAGTGGATCAGACCATTAAAAGAGTCCTGGATCGGGGAAAGCTACTGCATCCCCGATCTGTGGAGTTTCGCAACAGCCTTCTTTTATCAAAAATTTAAGGGGCTGATTCTTATAAGGCAGGAAAGGTATTACCGGAAGTCGAAACTTCCCCGGAAATGGCGGCGTCTGGTCTTCCTGTTGGGGTGTTTGTTGCTGATCCTGGCAATAGCTTACACTGTTAGTATGGCCTGTAGTTTACAATCCTTTCATAACCAGGAAAACTGGGCTCAACAGTTAAGGCAGCAGGGACCGGAGGGTCAAACCGTATACCTGATCTACGGAGTAGATTACTGGGGAGCCAGCCCGTATGTGGAGCGGCTGGTGCTGATACACCAGGATGCCGATCACTTAAGGGTGGTCTACATTCCCGGGAACACTCTGGTTAACCAGGAGGCCTTGGGACAGGTCTACCGGCAGGGGGGCAGTTTCGACTTTATTCAGTTTGTCCAGGACTACTTACATCTGCCGGTACATCATTACCTGCAGGTTTATTACCAGGGGCTGGTGGAACTGGAGGATCTGTGGGGAGAGATAGCGGTAAGCGATCTTCCGGGAGCGCTTCCCGAGTTGATCCCGGAGGATAAACATAGTTTGGGAGGATTTGAACTTTATCGTTATTTTTTAACTTCCGGATACCAGGAGACGGCACTTCAGCATCTGGAACGCCAGCGCCAGGTGTTACTTGCTCTTTGGAAAAAGCTAAATCGCCGGCATGTTTGGAGTCGGTCGCGACTGTTTAAAACACTTTCTCCGTACCTGGAAACCGATCTTTCCTGGAAAGAATTTCAAGTGTTGGAAAAGCAGTTTGAGAACTATACATTTTCCGAAGTGGAAACGATCCATCTTCCGGGGGTGGAGGAAATTCATCAAAACCGGCTGTACTGGATTGCCGATTCGCAGGATATTAACCGGTTAGGTTACTTGCTTCGGGGCGAATGGTCGGCAGCGGAAGAGATAAGGGTGGAAATTCTTAATGGGAGCGGGGCGGCCGGGCAGGCCACCAGCCTGGCGGAGGTGCTGACACAGGAAGGGTTGCAGGTAGTCAAAACCGGTAATGCCGCTCATTTTTCCTATCAGACTACCGAGATTATTTCGTTGGGAGAGACGATTGAGCCGGCTCGAGCAGTATTGGCCTATATACCGGATGCGGTTATTATTCACCAGCCGGATCCGGAAGCGGAGGCAGATGTGCGGGTGATTATCGGCCAGGATTATCTGCCAGCGGGGGACATAAATTAAAGCAATGCAATTTAATTGTTATCAAAAAACTTACCAAACATAAACTTAAGCTGCAAGAAAGGGGTTGTTGCTACTTGACTTTTCAACCGGGAAATAATTCCCGGGAACTGTCCTTACTGGCGGCCCGGTTAATGCTGGAGAAAAAAGCCCAGGACGTAGTGCTGTTGGAAACGGGGAAAATATCTATTATTGCCGATTATTTTTTAATCGGCACCGGCAATTCCCGGGTTCAGATCCGGGCGATTTGCGATCATTTACGTCGACAGTTGAAAGATGATGGATTTTTACCGCTAAGGGTTGAAGGCTACCGGGAAGGATACTGGGTGTTGATGGATTACGGCAGCCTGATAATTCACCTGTTTCAACCGGAAGCCAGGGATTTTTATAACCTGGAACGGCTATGGGGCCGGGCACCGGTGGTAGAAGGGGTGTAAGTAATGAAGATGCGGGCATATACACCGGCAAGAGCTTATTGCCGGCGTTTTTTTAACAGATAAAATAAAGGTGTACCCCGGTGCACAATGAAATGTTCAATGGCCCAATGGCTTCTGGGAAAAGAGCAGCGCTAAAGCAAGCGGGGTTTTTAGAAAATGGAAGCTATCCTTAAGGAAAACATAATTAAGAGAGCTTGCCGGGGAATTGCTCCTGGAGGCGATAAATATTTTTACCTGGAGCTACAGGCAGTAGAAGAGATAGCCCGGCGGTTTTTCAGATCAAGGAGGGAAGTGGAACTGGTTGCCCTGGAAGAGGGGATTATCCCTTTGCGCTATCAGCGCAACCTGGGTACTCTGGGAGTTAAGGGGCAAATTAACCTTCTTAAGTCTTGGGTGGGAATTGTAGGGGCCGGCGGATTGGGCGGGATGGCGGTAGAGTTGCTGGCTCGGGCGGGAATTGGCAAGATGGCAGTGGTAGATTATGACTACCTCTCGGAAAGTAATCTTAACCGACAGCTGCTATCGATGGAAACAAATTTGGGAGAATCCAAGGTAGAGGCGGCCCGGAAAAGGATAGCCGAAATAAATAGCTCGGTGGAGGTAACCTCCTGTTTTTTACAGGGAGATGCCAACAGCTTGCAGCAAATTTTGGCCGGTTGTCACCTGGTGTTGGATTGCCTGGATAACCTCAGCTCGCGATTTGCCCTGGAGGAGGCCTGTCAGATATTACAGGTTCCCCTGGTTCATGGAGCCATCGCCGGTTTCCTGGGCCAACTGGGGGTAATTTATCCCGGAGAACCGCTGCTGGGTTCTATCTATGGTTCCCCTCCTTTCCGGGACAGGGATCGCGGTGCAGAGGTGCAGCTGGGAAACCCGGCGCCCACCCCGGCATTGGTGGCTTCCTGGCAGGCAAATGAGGCGATTAAGATACTGACCGGGCTGGGAAGCGCTTTGCGGGGGAAACTGCTGATTATCGACCTGCTATCCTGTGAAACCAGGTTGATCGAGCTTATCGACGGGAAAAATAAATTTTAATCATTCATCGATTTGCAAGCCTGTGGTAAATTCAACCGCTGGCGATGATCAAATATTTAAGAAATAGCGAAGTTTACGGCAGGAACCGGTATGCATTTATAGAATTTATAAAACAGCAGCATTGCTCCGAGCCTATCAGCCCGAATTTTACTAGATGGGAGATCAGGCCGCCAGGGTATATCTGGGAACGGATATGCCTCCCAATGAGGAAAGGAGAATGACTTGGGCCTATGCAGCTAAAGGCAGGGTGATGTTGTTATCGCCCCGCCTTTTTTAATGGTGTTGTTTAATATTTTTAAGGCTGGTTTTACTTCTTTCCGGGCGAAGGTAATCACGGAAGGGGGAGGGATTAAATCCAGGCTGCTAATTGTAATCCGAAATTTAATGAGGAGGGTAAAATCAATGAGAAAATTAACGCCCATGTTAATTGCATTATTGCTGCTGGTGAGTGTTTTGATGGTAGGAGGATGTACAGAGGGAGGGCGGTCCGACAATTTGCCGTCGGAGCAAGAGGAAACCCCCGGCGATTTGCAACAGTTTAAAGGCCAAAGTCTAAATCTTTTTGTGGCGGCCGGCATGAAAAAGGCCATGGATGAAACCATAGCTGCATTTGAAGAAAAAAGTGGGGCTACTGTCCTTGTGAATTACGGGCCTTCCGGTGGTTTGTTTGTTACTGCTACCCCATAATGACCGGCAATAGACGGTGTTTGTTGTCCTTGGTCT
>CAYXBB010000056.1:0-7283 GCA_964463285.1 uncultured Syntrophomonadaceae bacterium
GAGGTGTGACTTGAATAAAATTAGCAAACATCTGCCCTTGGTGTCAGGATTACTGGTTTTTATCGCCGGTATCGGTCTATTTTATAGTGTCTTCTATCACGAAAGCTCATTAGTCTTTAGCATCGCAATATTTTTCGCTGGTTTGGGCTTCCTGGGTTGTGGGGTAAATAATTTAACGGCCTTCAAGAAGGCAGACAAGCAGGGCTGTATTTTAAACCGGCTTGTAATAGGCCTGTCGGTAGTCATGATCCTTACCTCCCTGGGCAGAATCATCGTTTTATTGACGGGATAGACCCCGGTGCCGCCCCGGTATCAAAGACAGGTAGGATCTCCGCCGGAAAGGAGAATTTCATTGAATCCAAGTCAAGGCACTGTCACTCAACTTTTGGAGGTAACCCCCGGTTGCTACGAGCTTACTTTTCGCCCTCGTGAAGTGTTTAGGGCAATTCCGGGACAGTTTTTACAGGTAGCGGTAACCGATGGCCATGACCCCCTGCTGAGAAGGCCCTTAAGCATTTTCGACCTGCCGGAACGGGGAAAACAGTGTAAGCTGCTGTTTAAAGTAGCAGGACGGGGAACAGAACTGCTCGGCAAATTCCGGGCCGGCGATCTTCTGGATTATGTGGGCCCTTTGGGAAACGGCTTTACTATTTACCCCGACAACCAACGGGAGCTACTGGTGGCTGGGGGAATAGGGGTGGCCCCTCTCCATTACCTGGCCCGGACACTGGCACGTTCCGGCTCAAGAGCGGTGTTTTTACTGGGGGCTGAAACTAAAAAACAACTATTGGCTCTCTCATCACTTAAATCGTTGAAAATAAAACTTCTTGTGGCTACCGGTGACGGCAGCACCGGGTTTAAAGGCACCGTCGGGGAGCTCCTTGTCACCTATCTGCAGCAGAATTCGGCCCCGGCGCGAATATACTGCTGCGGCCCCCGGCCGATGATCGAGCAGGTGATAGATATTGCCTCCCTGCACCGGATCCCGGTGCAGGCCTCCCATGAGGAACGCATGGCCTGCGGAATAGGGGCCTGCATGGGCTGCGCCTTTCATCACCCTGAAAATAACACCGGCCCTGAAGATTATCACTATTACCGCCAATTATGCCTGGACGGCCCGGTAATCAGCTATGATCATCATCGCTAAAACCCGCCCCCAAAACCCGACAGGCCTCCTCACATGCCGACTCCGGCTCCAAAGAAAATTCAACAATTTTTAGCGGGCGGAGCAGGTAGGATCTCAGCTCATTAGAAAAACCAGCCAAAGAGTCCTGCTTGCTTCTTAACCCGGCAATTTTTTGCTCAAGGGCTGGTCCCAACCGGGGGTGATGACTCGATACCTCCCCACAGCCTTTAATTAGGGAGTCCCAGGTTACGGGTTCACGATCCAGCTCGGTAATAAATACCGGATATTTTTGCCGCAACTGACAATCGAGGCGCTCCAGGTCCCCCCGGGTAATTATCGATTCCAACCGGTAGCCCTGTTTTACTATTTCCTCTTTTCCCCCTTCCAGGCGATCCACCAGCACGTAGATCTTTTCCACTTTCCCCCCGGCCTCCTCCACTGCCCGTGCAGCGGAGAGTACAGAGGCGCCGGTGGTAAGCACATCATCGACAATCACCGTCCGGATATCCCTGTAAAACGGACCCTCGATCCGGGAACGGGTACCGTGCGATTTCGGCTCCTTGCGTACGATGAAACTGGACATCGGGACCCGGTCACCGAAAGAACAGCTAAAGGCGGAAACAGCAGCCGCCAACGGAGCCGCCCCAAAACTCAGCCCCCCCACAGCATCGGGGAATCGGGCAGATATTCTTTCCAGTAACAGGCGGGCGGAAATGTACAATCCCCGGGCGGAGAGAATTACCAGCTTTCCGTTTAAATAATAGGAACTAATTTTACCCGAACTTAACAAAAATTTTCCCTTGGAGTAAGCGTAGATATAGAATAGCCTCGCCAGGTTTTCCGGCGTGGGTTCTGGTTCCGGCACGACATCCCAACCTTTATTTTTTATCCATGTTATACCACATCCCTGTGTCTCCGGCAATGAAAGGGTTAACTATTTATGGATAGTTACATTTCATAATCAGTAGGGGGCACCCTCAAGGATGCCCCCCCACCTTTTTAGCCGGCCTGCTTACAATTTTCGCGAAAACGGTACCCGGATAACTCCCTCAAATGAGCATAATCGGGAAGGCCGTCTTTAGCAGGAAGGATAACTTCCCCCCGAATAAGTGGGCGTGCATAATTTAAAAACTCACCGGTAACATAGTTACCTGCCGGGGCAATCCATTCAGGCGGCAGCTTTTTTTCCACGTTGGCTACCTGCTCAAGCTCCACACTGCCGGTGCGGCAGGCATAGCCGGACTTATCCCGGATCAGGGTTACCATCACCCCGGACTGTTCATTCATGGCCAACCTGACCGCCTGCCGGCCTACCAGGAAAGCCTCTTGAGCGTCCGTGCGGGATACACAGTGAGCAGAGGACCTTTGAGCGGTTCCCAGATTCAGGCAGCGCACCTTGACCCCTATATTCTGTTCCACCAACCCTTTGAGCATCTCCCCCAAGCCTCCCAGCCGGGCGTGATCAAAGGAATCCTTCTGCCCCTTGCCGACAAAGATATAGCGGCCATTACCGTCTTTCAGCCCCTCCGAGGCAACGATATAGGCATAGCCCAGTTCCCGGTAAATTTTCTCCACATCCTCCAGGAATTGATCTTTCTCAAACGGAATCTCCGGAAGGTAAATTAAATGTGGAGCATCATCTTGTTTCCTGCGGGCCAAAGCCGCCGCCGCGGCCAGCCAGCCCGCATTCCGGCCCATAGCTTCCAGGATTACAATCCGGCTGCTGGTAATCAAGCTCTTCAAATCAATTCCCGTTTCCAGAACCGTCGTAGCCAGGTATTTGGCTGCACTGCCATAACCGGGGCAGTGATCAGTAACCGGCAGATCGTTGTCTATCGTTTTGGGCACACCGATTACCTTCATCTCGTAGCCCTCCCGCAAAGCCAGGCGGTGAACCTTGTTAGCCGTATCCATGGAATCGTTGCCGCCTGCAAAAAAGAAGTAACGGATATTACGCCTTTTAAAATTCTGCAACAGCTCCATGTAGTCTTCATCAGCAGCCAGCTTATAGCGGCAAGAACCCAGGATAGCCCCCGGGGTATAGCTTAAAAGGGCTAGGGTCCTTCTGTCTAATGTCGACAGGTTTACCAGATTGTCTTCCAACACCCCTTTAATACCGTAAAGCGCACCGTAAAGAGTACCGCTTCCAGTAGCCCATTTTTGCCATTCCTGAACTACTCCACAAACACTGTTATTGATAACGGCGGTCGGCCCCCCTGATTGGGCCATTACACCGTTTCCCTGCAGTCTCAAGAGCCAACACCTCCTCCGCGATATATCCGTAAAACATACTAATTTCTATACTAAATGCCAATACTGTAATACATGTTATCTCCCATACTGATTCCTGTAAACCTGAATTATAAGGTAAAACTGCCGGGTATTTCCCGGGAAATAAGTAACAAGAGAAATTAAAGTTATATTTTTGCCCCTGTGGGGAAAATTAAGCTTGCAGTTAATAAATCAGGGAGGTAATGACAGGTGCATTTAGATGATCGGATTTCAATGGAACCAGGTTCCCCTCGCAAAGGTCAGCAGGCTCGGCTTGAATACCGGGGTCTGTTGATACAAAGTGGTGCAGATACCGTATGGATGCACTATGGGTTTGATGGATGGAAAAATGTGCGCGATCAAAAAATGGATAGGGGACCCCAGGGTAATTTTCACTGTACCACCGAGATCTTGGGAAACCGGGAGATAAATTTTTGTTTCAAAGACAGCGCCAATAACTGGGACAACAATAGCGGTTGGAACTGGACCGCTCCCCTGGGCTAATCTGGCGGAGTAATAGCAACGACCAAGGGGAAACCGGGCTTTTTATAATTCCGCTCCCTTTCTATTTTTCAATAGCCTGACGGGCCAGTTGATCACAGCGTTCATTATAATGATCTCCGCTGTGCCCGGCAATTTTTCGCCAGGTAACCCGGTGATAATTGTGTAAAGCCTGCAGCTTGAGCCATAAATCCTTGTTCTTAACCGGTTTTCCGGCGGCATTTTGCCAGCCATTCTGTACCCACCGCTTAAACCAGTTCTGCTGGAAAGCATTTATCAGATAAGCGCTGTCGCTAAACAGCTCCACCCGGGAACAATCCGGAAGCTGTTCCAGTGCTTCGATGGCCGCTTTTAACTCCATGCGCTGGTTGGTAGTGCAGTTCTCCGCACCGTAGAGTTCTTTTTCCTCTCGCTCGTTTATAATTATTGCCGCCCATCCGCCCGGACCCGGGTTGCCGGAACAAGCGCCGTCGGTATAAATCGTTATTGCCGGTTTGTTTGCATATTCAACCAAATTTTTCTCCTTTCAAACCCCTTCGATCAATTCACCAGATCTTCCATAGTGCCGATAATTTGTTCCAATTCCTTCATAATTTCCCTTGCCCGACGGATCAACTCTGCCGCTTTAAGTTCCTCATCGGGCACCGGCTCGGACTCCTCCCCGGGGGGCTGATCATTTTTCCCGGAAGCGGGTTCCTCCTGCTCCTGGAGCCCAAAGATTTTCGCCAACGACTGTTGCAGGGTCCGTTCCATGGCCACCGTTTCCTCGTAAACCACAATTACCCGAGCCAGCTCCGGGATTCCTCCCCCTTCCGCCTCCAGAAAAATTGGCTCGATATACAACAGCGAATTGTTTATGGGAAGCACTAGCAAGTTCCCCCGGATCACCCGTGAACCGGCCTGCCCCCACAAGGTAAGTTGTTCTGAAATAGTCGTATCCTGGTCGATCCGGTTTTCAATCTGCTTGGGTCCCATTATTACCTGATCTTTGGGAAACAGGAGAAGATCGATCTTTCCGTAATGGGAGCCGTCACAGCGCGCCACCATCCAGGCGATCATATTATCCCGCTTGGAGGGGGTAAAAGGCAAAATCAACACAAATTCTTCTTCCGGATAATCGGGAAGTTCCAAGATAGTGTAGTAAGGCTCCATAATTTGCTCTTTGTCCCCATACCTTTCCACCGGTATATCCCACAGATCCTCCCGGGAATATATAATATTTGGATCGGCGGTGTGATAGAGAGTCAGCACTCGAGATTGCAGATTAAACAGATCCTCCGGATAACGCAGGTGATCAAACAATTCCTTCGGCATTTCTTCCCGAGAATGAAACAGCTCCGGATAAACCCTATTCAAAGTTTGAATTATAGGATCTTCGGGATCAACAATATAAAAATCCACACTGCCGCTGTAAGCGTCCACTACTACCTTCACCGGATTTCGAATATAGTTTAGATCATCGGTTGGCGTAGAATATGGAAAGTATTTGCTGGAAGTAAAGGCATCCACTATCCAGAATAATTGCTTCTCGTGGATTACCAGGTAAGGATCGTCATCAAAATCCAAGAATGGAGCTATTTTGGACACCCGGTCAAGCACCTGGCGATCAAACATTAACCGGCTGTCCGGTTTAATCTCCCCGGAGATCAAGATGCGATATTCGCCGAATTTTAAGGTTGCCAGCAAGCGTCTCCAGAACGAATCTAGGGGAACGCCTCCTTTTCCCTCATAGTTAATATACACATTTTTATCTCCGGCAGTGGCATAATGAGATTCGGGGGTATGGGTGTTAACGATTACATAGTCATCCGTAAGTTCTCCAAAATAGATGGAAGGCTGTTCCAAGGCCAGCCCTTCCTGGGACACCGGAGGGATATCCTTGACAAAAAATCGGGGCAGCCCTTCGGCGGATACCTCATTTACCGGGCTGACCGCCGCACCATAACCGTGAGTATACTGCAGCCGCATATTTACCCAGGTTTGAGCCTGGGTTGAAAACCGACTTTTATCGATCTCCCGTGCCGCCAGAGCTACCTGCCGGTAATCCCCATCTACCGTATAGCGATCGATATCTACATCTTGAAACCGGTAATAAAGCCGGATTGCCTGTAAATGGTTCAAGGTGTTTAAAAGGGGGCGATAATCCCACAGACGGACGTTGTTGATGGTACCCGGGCATTGTTCAAGATTTTCCCAGGTCAAATCTCCACCTATTGCGTACTGGGTAGGCGATATTTTATCCAGCCCGTAGGCCATCCGGGTAAAATCTATATTATGTTCCAGGTATTTTTTCTCATAATTAAATTCCCGGGGTTCCACGATAAAACTTTGCACCGCTGCCGGAATAATACCTCCTCCCAAAAATGATACTATTATCAGGACTAAGGCCGTATAGGCCGGAGGTTTCAAGCGATTGCGAAAAGCACTCACCGTAAAAGCTACAGCCACCAGTAAAGCCAGTCCGATTAATAACCACAACACCCTTAAATTTGCAAAAATATCGGTGTAACCGGCGCCAAAAACCTTGCCCCGAACTGAAAATAGCAGCTCCAATTGCTGTAAGCGGTAATCCCAGGCTTTTAAAAAGAAGGCCGCAGATAACAACAAACTCACATGTTTCCAACCCACCGGAGGCATCTGAAACCACCGCCGCCAGTTTAAGGTAGGATTAATTAAAAAATATATAAACCCTACGGCAATTAGCGAAACCACTACCGCCATCATCAGGTAACCGTAAACAAAACGGTAAATTGGGAGTTTAAACAGATAAAACGACAGATCCAGATTAAAAATCGGATCGCTGATTTCAAATGGAACCGCCTTAAAATAGCTTAACAGCTCATTCCAGTAGGCTCCGGTATAAGAGGACAACAATCCGGAAAGCAGCAACGCAGCTATTAAGTATACTTTGATCAACCAGCGGGAAGAAAACTGGTCGGTAATGCCGCGGGCCATTAAAAATTCCCTTAGCTTAATATTGGAAACGGGAAGCAGGTAACGGCGGGTAAGCAAAAGGTTTAGCCAAAAAATTAAAAATAGAAACAGCCAGGCCAGAACCCGTAAACCCCACCGAGCAGAAAGTTGAGTCCACCATACTTGCTCTGCATTTAATTCTTTGAACCAAAGCAGATCCAGCAAAAAATTTGCTCCGCTTGCCAGTAAAACAAATAATATAACCACGGCTCCCAGGACCAACCAGATTTTACGCCGCATAGCTTTACCTCCCAAATTTTGAAACCGGATTACTTTCTACCCAAATAAAAGCAATGAAGCAGAATCCGGGCAAAACCATGTTTTCATGGACCATCGCCGGTCATGGTTATCGCACCGACCGTATTTTAATTAATTTGAGTATATCAGAAGAAGCCGGCTTTTTGAAGACAGC
>CAYXBB010000057.1:0-6654 GCA_964463285.1 uncultured Syntrophomonadaceae bacterium
TCTTTCTATACCACAATATATATATTTTTGCTCAAGGGCTCGCACCTCTGTGCCCTTTAATATCTTGCAGTCGGGTTAATTATAAGGTAAAGTAGGGTATTGAAAAGTATGATTTTACGACCTATCCCAACGGAATAAAACCGTGCGGTGAGGGTCATTGGCATAGAGTAGAACAATACCTAAATTAAGTCAAGGGAGTTGTTTGCAACCATGAAACCAGCAAAACCAACCGCCAGGCCAAAAAACCCTAATTTTTCCTCCGGCCCGTGTGCCAAGTATCCCGGCTATAGCTTGGAAATGTTGGAACATGCCCCCCTGGGCAGATCTCACCGCAGCGCTGCCGGTAAATCCCGGTTATACAGATCAATCGAAAAAACAAAAGAGTTGCTGGGTATTCCGAATGAATATCTGGTGGGGATTGTGCCCGCCTCCGATACCGGAGCGGTGGAAATGGCCCTGTGGAACCTGCTGGGCGACAGGCCGGTGGATGTGATTTATTTTGATTCCTTTGGTAAAACCTGGGCCGGAGATATTGTAAAACAGTTAAAACTAAGCCAGGTCAAGATAATCTCTGCCGACTACGGGTTTCTGCCCGATCTGACGCTGGCGAATTTCAACCACGATGTGGTGTTTACCTGGAATGGTACCACCAGCGGGGTAAAGGTGCCAAATGGCGATTTTATTCCCTTTGTTCGGGAAGGTTTAACTATATGTGATGCCACTTCCGCTGTGTTTGCCATGGAAATCCCTTGGGAGAAGTTAGATGTAACTACTTTCTCCTGGCAAAAGGTTTTGGGCGGTGAAGCGGCTCACGGTGTGCTGGTGCTTTCGCCCCGGGCGATAGTGCGCCTGGAAAGTTACACTCCTCCTTGGCCCATGCCTAAAATTCTTCAGCTTAAAAAAGAAGGAAAATTAATTGCCGGCATATTCGAGGGCTCTACCATTAATACCCCATCTATGTTGTGTAACGAGGATTACCTACAGGCTTTAAGCTGGGCGGAGTCTATCGGGGGACTTCCCACCCTGATCCGGCGCAGCGAAAATAATTTGAAAGTAATAGAAGAGTTTGTGGGTAAACATGACTGGATAAGTTTTTTGGCTTCAGATTCAGGGAGCCGCTCCAATACCAGTGTTTGCCTGACCGTGGATTTGCCATCCGACAAGCTAAAAGCCCTGATCAGGCTGTTGGAGGAGGAACAGGTTGCTTACGACATAGCATCTTACCGGGAAGCCCCTCCGGGATTGCGCTTCTGGTGCGGGGCCACAGTTGAACAGGAGGATCTGCAAATTGCCATGCAGTGGCTCAGGTGGGCATATTACGAGGTAAAACAATGAATCCCTTCTACAGGCATATTGCCTGTGGAAGGTCCTGCCGAATAGCCCACTCTAGTGCTCTTCCCCCAGGTAGGTCTGTCGAACCTGATCATTGCTTAACAGGGCGTCGGTGGAGTCGTGCATTACCACCCGGCCGGTTTCCATAACGTAACCCCGGCGGGCAGTTTTCAGGGCCAGTTGGGCGTTCTGTTCCACCAGTAAAACAGTGGTGCCCTGGCGGTTAATCTCTTCGATGATCTTAAAAATTTCCACCACCACCATCGGTGCCAGTCCCATTGATGGTTCATCCAGTAGCAACAATTTGGGTTTGGACATCAATGCCCGACCGATGGCCAGCATTTGCTGCTCTCCGCCGCTAAGCGTACCCGCGATCTGGCTGCCCCGGTTTTTAAGCTGAGGGAAGGTTTCAAATACCCCATCTATATCATTGTAGATCTGTTCTTTATCCCGGCGGATGTAGGCACCCATCTCCAGGTTTTCCCGCAGGGTCAGGCGGGGGAAAATGCAACGCCCCTCTGGAACGTGGGAAATACCCATCTTCACTATTTTGTGGGGCGGCTCGGCGGTAATATCAAGATCATTTAAGGTTACCCGCCCTTCGGCAGGTCTGATCAATCCGGAGATGGTTTTCAAGGTGGTGGTTTTGCCTACCCCGTTTGCCCCGATCAAAGTTACTATCTCGCCGGTGTTAACCTCTATATGGATTTGTTTCAAGGCTTGGATATTACCGTAAAATGTAGAAACCCCTTCCACCTTCAACAAATTTGTTTGCCTCCCCTGCGAATTAAGGCGGTCATGGAACCCCGGCCCTACTGCTCATTAGAAGTTAGAGGTTGAAGCAATAATTTTTGGTCGGGATATGTCCAACAAAAAAGCCCTTCTCCCCCGTCCTATTTCCAACATCCAATTGGGGACGGTGCCGCCCGCCTTGCGCGGTTTATGTGGGCATGTAAAATTCCAATACCACCTATGCGGAATCACCCAGATATGCTCGAATTACTTCTTCGTTGTGCTGAATTTCGTAGGGCTCTCCTTCAGCAATCATCTTGCCGTAGTCAAGCACGGCAATCCGCTCCGAAATGCCCATTACTACCTTCATATCGTGTTCTATAAGCAAAATAGTTTTGTTCATCTCCTCCCTGATCCGGGAAATCAGGGTCATTAAATTAACAGTCTCCTGAGGGTTCATACCGGCGGCCGGTTCATCCAGCAGCAGCAAGTCGGGATCGGCGGCCAGAGCCCGGGCTATCTCCAGGCGGCGCTGTTCACCATAAGACAGGTTGGCTGCCCATTCGTTTCTCTTTTCTGCGAGGTTTACAAAGGCCAGCATACTCAACGCTGTTTCTCCGGCCTGTTTTTCCTCCCTCATATTTGCCGGAAGTCGCAGCAGGGCTCCCATCAGGCCGGTAGTGGTCCGGCAGTGACGCCCGATAAGCACGTTATCCAAGACACTCATCTGATCAAATAGACGAATATTTTGAAATGTCCGGGAGATGCCCTTTTGGGTAATGACATAAGGCTTCAAATTGGATATCCGTTCGGATTTAAAATAGATCTGGCCGGTAGAAGGCTGGTAATGACCGGTCAACACGTTAAACAGGGTGGTTTTCCCGGCGCCGTTCGGACCGATCAGCCCCATGATGGATCCGTATTTGATGTGTAGATCTATATTATCCAGGGCGGTTAGACCGCCAAAGGCCCGGCTCAAATTAACAGTGCTTAGGATATAATCGTTATTCGGGTTAACCTCCGGTAACAAAACGCCGCCTCCAATCAAAGGAGTTAGATTTAAAAAAATTAATCCTGTCTCCGGTTTTTAATACCGGGAATAGACCACCGGTTAAAAAATTTTTCTCCCAGGCCGGTCTGATCCGCCGAAAGTTTTTGCCCGATAATTCCCTGAGGCCTGACCCTCATCATAATTACCAGCACTGCACCATATATCAACAACCTAAGGTCGGCGATAGATCTTAGCAGTTCCGGAGCAATAGAAAACAAAGCAGCCAAGTCGGCGATGTATCTTAGCAGTTCCGGGGTAACGGTAATCAAGGCTGCGCCGATGAAGGCTCCCCACATGCTTCCCAGGCCCCCCAGCACCACCATGCACAGGTGCTCGATGGAACGCATGAACCCGAAGCTGTTGGGATGGATATAGCGCATGTAATGGGCAAGAAGTCCTCCGCCCAGGCCGCCAAAAAAAGCGCCTACCCCAAAACATATAATTTTGTAATAGGTGGTATTGATGCCCATCGATTCGGCGGCGGTTTCGTCTTCGCGGATGGCGATCAGTGCTCGGCCGGTGCGGGAATTTATGATCCGGTTCAAGATAAATATAGTTATAAGGGCTGCGATGATCACCCACAGCAAAGTGGTTTTTTTGGGGATGCCCCTGAGTCCCACCGCGCCCCCGGTCAGTTCCAGGTTTAAACATACAATGCGCACGATTTCACCGAAGCCCAGGGTAGCGATAGCCAGGTAGTCTCCTTTTAGTTTTAAAGTGGGGATGCCGATCAGGATCCCAAACAAAGCCGCCACCAGCGCTCCAAAAAGCAAGGAGGCGATAAAAGGAATGTTAAAGTGAACGGTAAGCAGAGCGGAGGCGTAAGCTCCAATACTCATGAAGGCGGCATGCCCGATAGACAGTTGCCCGGTATAGCCGATTATCAAGTTTAAACTGGCGGCCATGATGGTATTGATCCCGATTAAAATAATTAGCTGCATATAATAAGCACTGATCACTTTTCACTTCACCTTCTTAAGCCCCTTTTGGAAGTTTAAATTTTTTCCTGGGCGGGGCGGCCAAGCAAGCCTGCCGGTTTAAACAAAAGTACAATAATTAACAAAGCAAAGGCTACGGCATCCCGGTATTGGGAGGAGATATAGGCGGCCCCCATAACTTCGGCAATTCCCAGTAGAATTCCTCCCAGCATAGCCCCGGGTATATTGCCGATGCCGCCTAGAACGGCGGCCACAAAACCTTTCAAACCGGGCATCAAGCCCATGGTAGGGGTAACCGTGCGAAAATAAATTCCTACCATTACCCCGGCGGCTGCTCCCAGGGCGGAGCCGATAGCAAAGGTTATGGTGATTATTTTGTTGATATTGATGCCCATCAAGCTGGCTGTATCCTTATCCTGGGCGGTGGACCGCATGGCCTTGCCGGTTTTTGTTTTTTGTACAAAAAAGGTGAGGGCAATCATTAGCAGAAAAGAAGCAAGCAATACAATTATCTCCACCCTGGAGATAATAAACAGCGCGGTTCGGTAAACCTTGGGCTCGAAAGGACTGGGAAAATTGTAAGGTTTTGCTCCCATGATCAACAAGGCCAAATTTGACAGAAATATAGAAGCGCCGATGGCACTGATCAGTGCTGCCAGCCTGCTCGAGCGGCGGAGGGGGCGGTAAGCTAAGTACTCTACGGTAATACCCAGAAGGGCGGCCAGGGCCATAGCCAGAAAAAAGGCCAGGAAAAACGGGACATCAAGGGTTGTTACCAGGATCAACCCGGCAAAGGCGCCGAACATGTAGATTTCGCCGTGGGCAAAATTTATAAGCTCAATAATTCCGTAAACCATGGTATAGCCCAGGGCGATCAGGGCGTAGGTGCTGCCTAGAATCAGGCCGTTCATTAACTGTTGAATGAGCATATACTCACCTTTGAAACAAATAATGTTAAAGAGGAGGACAAAGGCCCTGCCCTCCTCCTGGCAAACCGAATTAGATCTACCTCACACGCACGAATTTGCCGCCTTCCACTTTCAGAATCAAAACATCCTTGATGGTATCTCCTTCTTCGTCGATGCTGGTTTTACCGGTAATACCGGGGAAATCCCTGGTGGCGGCAATTCCCTCGCGGATTTCCTCGGAGCCGGACCCTTTGGCTTTAATGGATTCAATAACAATGCGGGCGGCATCATAACCCTGGGCGGCAAACATATCGGGCTCTTCGCCGTACTTTTCTGTGTAGGCGGCAACAAAGTTCTGTACCGCCGGAGTGGGATCATCCGGGTAGAACCCGGAGGTGGCCAAGGTGCCTTCTACTGCCTCCGCTCCGATATCGATGAACGCTACATTGCACAGGCCGTCAGCGCCAAGGATCTGCGCCTCCAGTCCCATTTCCCGGGCTTGCTGGGCAATTTTAGCTGCCTCGGTATAGTAACCGCCGATGTAAAGGCAATCTGGATTGTGTTCTTTTATCTTGGTCAGCTGGGGTTTGAAGTTGTCGTCATTGTCCATGAAGCTTTCGATAGCCACCACTTCGGCCAGTTCGCCGGCCTTGGTCTCAAAGGAATCCTTCAGGGATACGCCGTAGTCGTTGTTTGTATAGAGGATGGCAAACTTGCCCAGCCCCAGTTCTTCCACCGCATATTCGGCCATCTGTTCGATCTGGGCCTCGTCGGAAAGGCAATTCCGGAAAAGGTAATCGTTGCCGATAGTTAGACCCGCTGCCGTGGAAGAGGGTGAAATGGTCGGGATCTGGGCGTCTTTGACAATCGGCCCGCCTGCTTCCGTTTCTGAGCTTAAAACTGCTCCGATGATCACATTAACTCCGTTGACGTCGATCAGCTTCGAGAAAGCATTGGCCGCTGCAGACCAATCTCCCCCGGTATCTTCCGAGAATAACTTCAGGGTAATGCCCTCCAGTTCCCCGGAAGCGTTTGCCTCTTCTACCGCAATTTCCACCGCACGAAGAATATTAATCCCGTAGTTGGCCGCCCCTCCGGTAAGCGGCCCCACTGTGCCAATTTTAACCTCAGTTCCCTCTTCGTCCTCGCCGTTTACAGGTTCGCTGGGAGCGCAGCCGGTCACCGCCATCAGCAGGGCCAGACCCATTATAACCGCTACCATAACCGTCCAGTAATTTCTCTTGTTCATCTGTAAGCTCTTCCCCCTTATTTCATGTATAAATTACAGCCTGATATACTCATATTTGCTTGATTATACACCCCCCCGGGTATAAATAAAATTTGATCTTGCCTTAAAACTCACTTATTCCACAAATATAGCCAAAAACCTTCTCGAAATATTTAAGAAAACTTCTTCCAGGCCTTAAATTTGTGGCAGTACCTCAAAAATCTGCTCTTATCTTTGTTAGATTCTAAAAATCTACCGGAGGATACAGTTATCTAAAAACCGCTTTACATTAGAATGGCTAAACGGTTGTTCGGTTCATTGATTTGTGAAAAGATAGGGAAGCAAACGTCCGGAATTCAAAGAGAAATTGAGGTTTTAGGCATGGATTTAAGTTATCATCGGAATAGCGGCAAATATAGTATAAAATAATGGTTGATTGCCCTCCGGGAGTAGGGGGTATAATAA
>CAYXBB010000058.1:0-6428 GCA_964463285.1 uncultured Syntrophomonadaceae bacterium
TAAACAGGGGCTCGACGGCTTTTTTTCGTCGTTACAACTGCAAAAGTCAGGTTATGATTCAACATTTTATCAGATGGTCAAATTAAAGTAAAGTGGAGAGTGCGGCTCCGTGTGGAGAATGCGACTCGGGAAGAGCGAGTTGGGACTATTGGAAGTACCTCCCTTAGCATTCAGTTTGGCAAACCACTCATTACTGGTGGGTTTTACCACATTTATCGTGCTTAAAAACATATTTGTTTAATTCCACATTCATTATTTCCGACAGTACAGGGCATTTTACTTTCAAGAGAAAGTATACGTCTCGGCCACAATCCGAATCCGACAGCGTTTCATAATTCCCCTGCCCTTTACTGATCACTATATCCGAGCCGTAAAATATATCCAAAAATGTTTGATTGCATTCCTCGAGCAATACACCCGGTGCATCACAGCTGGTGGAAACAATTCGAGCATACTGATCCAGCCCCGAGGACCGTGCCTCCTCGATTGTTGCGTCATTAATTATAGGACCGCTTCTTACCGCATAGGTGAGTTCAAGGTTTGGAAATTGTTCAAGAAGCAAGCAATCGAAAACTGTTTCCCCTGCGTTATCACCGATAACCAGAAGGTTTTTAGCGGTCTTCATTTGCCGGTTAAAAACCGATATATCGTAAAAAGCAAAAGGCTTCTCCAATTCCTCATTTAGATCTTTTTCCATATCGTATCCAATACAAATTGCGGAATCCAGCGCATTCCCTATTGCCGCAGCCTTCAGCGCCCAATACAGCCGATCTTCCCTGCTTTCAACTAAATGCTTCACCCTGGGATAAAGGCCAAGAGCCATACACAAATCCTTTTGTTTAATTTGATAATAGGGATCTGATATCCCCGTCCGATTTTTTACAATCCGGTGGATCTCCCTTCCAATCTCAGGAGGATTTCTAAATGTTTTGTACTGATTAAGAACATTTAGCACATCATCCATAATTAATTTTTGCAGTTCAATATCCTCCGTTGACATCCGTGAAGCTTCAAGTGCCTGTCGTAGCACACAGGGCAGGCAATCCAGATATATTTCCATGCCAATCCTCAATCCGTCAATTTATTTTTAATTTTTTCCGCTTTTGGCCTGTTGCGACAGAAGCTGTTAAGATTATCGTGCCTGGTCTTAATAACCTTACATTGCTTTCCCCGGCAAATTAATCGCCATACCGGCGCATTAAAAAAAGAGGCAGGGTTATGACCCTGCCCTCATCTCTCTTCCAGGTCCATCTACTCGGCTTTTTCCAAACTTTCAAGCCGCTCGCGCACCTCATTGAGTTGCTCTTGCAGAAAGTCCGCCTGGTCTTGCAAAAATTTTTTTTCATCTACCCCCGGTGCAGTTCCCTGGTGGGCATAAGGGGCAAAACCATAAGCATAAGGGGCAAAGCCATATGGATGGGCCCCATAGCGTGCCCAGCCGAACATATGGTGCATTCTTCTAAAACCCCGGCCACGTCGTCCCATACCGAATCCAGTATTGGCATACCCCGGCGCCGCATATCCGGCGCAGTAGCCGAAACCTCTGCCGGTCATTGGCCCCATTCCCAGGGGGCCCGTTCTATCTCCCCATGGCATAGTGATTCACCTCCTTTTTGAATGTAAATCCATTGTACTTGATAGATTTACAATCCCGTGAATGAAAATTATCCGGTTACAGAGCAATTAGCGCAGCCAAATAATTATTGGCTTATGCCCATAATTAAATTATACTGGATTACTGGCATATGTCAAGAAGTTAATTAAGGTTATTTTAAAAAAATGCTTGTTTTTTGGCCGACCGTTCACCGCATCAATTATTTAATCATGGTAAACAACTTAACCGCACGTCCATGCAACTGTTTAAACACTATCCCCTGACTGATAAACCTCATCAACTGTTCAGGATCCACAACCAGCGTGCCGGAAATTAAATCAACTCCATAGTCGAACCATATTGGAGTAAGTGGCGTAGTCGGCCCCAGCACCATTACCAGGCTATCGGCACGACATAGATTGAGAAGGCTTTCCATCGTGCCATTAATAAGCGCTGTACCCGTTATGGCTACCACGTCAGCCTGGGGGATAACCCGCTTTGCCTCACCGGCCGGGAGATCACCGCTTTGCGGTTTTCTTTCAACAACCCAAAGTTCATCTGCAATTTCTCTAAGTGTCTTTACAAAAGGAAAGTGCCCCACAACCGCCACTTTTTTGCCGGCGCTCTTTTCAGCCAGAACCTTCCCGGCATTTATATTTTGGCACCGGCCCAGATCTACCTCTAAAACTGAATTAATTGCTGCCAAACCAATGCTGGATTCCAAAAGGCTGTTTGAAAAGGCGTAACGACAAAGTTCAATTGCACTTTTGGTAGTTAAATTTCCCGCTTCTTCAACCGGATGCCGATCTTTTTGTTCATGATCAAAAGTAGTGGAAGCCATTCCACAATATCGACTCCAAACGCTGGTCCAAAAAGGCCCTATTCTAACCTCTTTTACCGGCACATCTTCCTTGATGCCGGCGATAATTTCCTCAATAAGCCTCACTACAAACTAGCCTCCTTAAAAATTTGAAGGGTGTTTAACAGTCTATGGAAATTATAAATTCTTAACGGGCATATGTCAATTATATTATGAGATAAGACATCACGCCGGGATACAAGGATAGCTATACATTTCCAATTAAGCGGTTATCTATTGATTCTTTCTATCTTTCAATTTCTCCATAATAGCAGCGATGGTTTCCAAGGCATCTTTAAGCCGGCTTAACTCCCCTTCGGTTAACCGTTCTAACCTAGCGGCAATATGTTTCTTAAACCCCAAGTTTATTTCCCGGGCAATATTTTCCCCTTTTTCAGTTAAAACCAGTGCACATTTTCTGCGATCATCAGATCCAAATACCCGATCAACCAGTCCCCTTTCCTCCAGGCTATCAGCTACGGTGGTAAAGGAGCCCCTGGCCAAACCCACCCTTTCGCTGTATCCGGTCATGGTACAACCTCTGTGCTTATAGATATACATTAGGGTTTTCTCTTCGCTGATATTTAACCCGGTTGCCGTCTTGAACTTGCCTCCCTCCAGCACAGTTCCCATAAACATGGGTAACAATAAAAGCAACTCGGCAATGGCTTCCTTTTTTTCCATCATGTTTTTTTACTCTCCCGAAAAACCATTACGCTGAAAAATTTTATTCCGTAAGACAATTGATCCATAAGATCATCCCCCCGGTTTTATTCGGATCCTTTCGGGCTCGTTTAACTAGATAACTGTTCCGGCAGATGTTCAGAGGAAATCTGAAATTCTTGTTTCAGGAATAGAAATAGAATTAGGGAAAGCAGTGTCGTAGCCACATCTGCTATTGGCATGGCGCGGATAAACCCGTTAAACCCCCACAGTGAGCTGAAAATGATCAATGCAGGAATGTAAAAAAGACCTTGCCGGCCTAACGAGACCACCAGGGACTGTACCGGTTTGCCCAAGGCCTGAAACATGGACATCAAAAGCATCTGAACCCCCAGAAAAGGCATCCCCAGGGCAAATGATTTGATTATTTTTGTTCCAAGATGGATTACAGTAGGATCGTTAATAAAAACCCTAATCCAGAAGTTAGAGAAGATAAAGAACAACAAAGCAAGAATGGTGCAAATGATCGTACCCATAAAAGTCGACTTTTTGATCGTCTCCACCAGGCGACTATAATCTCGAGCTCCGTAGCTAAATCCCATTAAGGGTTGACAACCCTGGCCCATCCCCATAGAAAGCATAACCGTAATGTTCGAGACTCGCTTGGCCACTCCATTAGCCGCTACTACCACGTCCCCGAAACTGGCTGCAAAAACATTGCCCACCGCAAAACCGGTGCTGGTCAGGATCATCCCAATAGAAGCCGGTATGCCAATCTTGAAGATCTCGGCATAGACCTCTTTGTCAAAGCGATAATGTTTCCAGGAAATTGAAACGATCCCCTTTTTTCTAAGATAAAAAGAGAGGCAGTACAAAAAACCGGCAACATTACCGATCACCGTGGCAACGGCGGCCCCGGCCACATCCATCTTCAAAAGAAAGATAAAAATAGGGTCAAGGATAATATTCAACAAGGAGCCGCTGACCATACCGATCATGGCTTCCCTGGTAGCACCCTCGGAGCGTAACAAACCTGCCAGGGCCATTTTCAACCCGATCACCGGGCTTCCCGCGAGCATGATCGATAAATAACTTTTCCCGAAACCAATGGTATTCACACTGGCGCCGCAAGACATCAATATAGGCTTTATAAATATAAGACCGACCATGGAAACAATGGTACACACAATCATGGCAGACCAAAAAGCAACTGCTCCGGCCCGACTGGCCGCTTCCCTTTCCCCCTGCCCCAATAACCTCGATATGAGCGATGCCCCTCCAACCGCAAAGATGTTGCCAAAAGCCTGGATCATCATAAAAACAGGCATCGATAAGGAGATGGCCGCAACCATATTCGGCTGGTTCAACTTGCCGATAAAAAAGGTATCGGTCATATTATAGATAACCTGCACCAGCATGGCCATCATCGTGGGGATAGCCAGGTTCCAGATGGCTTTGTAGACGGGCATCGATTCGAGAATATAAATTCTAGCCGGTGGTTGATTTTCCATCTATTGATTCCTTCTATCTTTTAATTTTCCCAGGGAACCCTTGGCCAACCCCACTCTTTCACTGTATTCACCCATAACGCCCCCTTTGTGGTAGTATCTATACATTGTGGTAGTATCTATACATCAAGGTTCTTTTTTGGGCAGGCCTTTCTTTCCCAAAAACATAATGCTTAGAATACTAACATTTAGATTTCAAAATGTCAAGGACGATTGTCTGTGAGATCCTGGGAGGGACGATTCTTCCGGGTTGTATTTTTTTCCTTCATCCACATCTTGTTCACCCTGACCAACAGTATCAACAGCCAGGGGCTATTAAATTCTTTCTTAGGAAACCAGATCGGGCGGCGCCGACCGAGTTTTCGCCGCTTTGCTTGTTAAAAACGGCCACGCCGGCCATGGCGATGGCAGTGAGCCCTGCAAAACCCCCCCATGCCGCCGCGGCCGCATGCGATATTTCTGGAATCACACTTTGGACAGACATAATTCCCCCTGCCGGCCCGCTCCATATTTTCAAAGCTTTCTTTCCATTCGTAGCCACATTCAAGACAGCGGGCCAAACATATATGGCGTGTAAAATTACCACCCTCTATACGGATCGCCTTACCCTTGATCAGGCTGTCTGCAATTTTTTCGCGGGCTATAAGGAGTATCCTCTGGAAAGTCGGGCGGGATACTTTCATTTTTTCCGCACATTCTTCCTGTTCTAAACCTTCCAGATCCTTAAGCCGTATCGCCTCCAGTTCCTCCAATTTCAATATATTTTCTTCATGTTCGGCCTCTTTCCGATCCGAAGGTGTAAAGTAGGACACCGTTGGGATGTGCTCGATTTGCCGCCATTTGATCGGTCTCGCCATTCGTATATCCCACCTGTCATTCTGCTTGATCAAACAAAACGTTACATTTTAACCCTATCATATTTATAATACTTGAATATACAGTCGTTTAAAACCACATAAAATATCTTTGCCGGTACGATACGCCTGATCCCCATTATGCTATCAGTTGTAACCGTCAAAGTGATAATTGTTGGAAAGGCATGAAAAGGAGGCAGGATATAAAACTCCCGCCTTCTATCCTTAACTTCACCCACCTACTCCGCTTTTTCCAGGTCCTTCAGCTGTTCACGACTCTCCTCCGGTAGCCTTTTCAAAAAACCCCCTGGCTCTATTGGCCCCTTACCAGCCTGGATCCACATTTTGGACATGTTGCTGAACTGCAAGGAGTCCCCGCTTGATGGGGGACCGTTTCACCACACCCGGGGCATACACAATATCCCCCCGGACCAGCAGCCATTCCTCCTCTGCCGCCGCCTCTTCCGGCGCCGGGCCGGCCGCCCCGGATGGGGCCCTGGCCCATCGGACCTGTTCCATCTCTTCCCGGCATTTCGCACCTCCTAAAATTTTGCTGTTCAAGACAACAAAATCAATCATTTACCCGTAAGTAGCATAACCGATTAATTATTGTCTTATGCCCATAATTAATTATAGCAAATTATTAGTTTCCGTCAACCCCAGCGGTCCGGGCCCACCTTCACTGCTACCGCTGCCGTATCACAATATATAACTCCCCTATCCATACTTATGGGGCGGGTTTAGTTCCCATGTCTTTAAGCCCACCACCGCTTTTCCCATTAAAAACCGGAGCTATCTCGGAAAGAGCCTCATACTTTCCACCCAGGTCGATAACAGCATCTTCCGCCCAAAAGCGGATCATCCCTGGGGCATTTTGCATACACCTTATCGGTTATAGATATTGTTTCCGATTACAGCCGACGCAGAGCGCTGCCGGAAAAAGGCCGGGC
>CAYXBB010000059.1:0-6240 GCA_964463285.1 uncultured Syntrophomonadaceae bacterium
AAGAACCGTCCCTCCGGTTGGCTAATAGACAGTAATAAATTCCTCCAGGTTGTTAAATATGCCCTGACCGATTCCACTTACCTCCATGAGCTGGGTAATATCGGTGAAATAACCGTGCCGGTTACGGTGCTCAATTATCTGGCGGGCTCGACCGGCACCGATACCGGGAAGGGTCATTAACTCTTCCTCGGTTGCCAGGTTAATGTTAATTTTCTCCTCCCCTACCGGTAATGGCTGCTGATCGCTATGCCCGGCTACCTTGAGTTGTTCACCGTCATATAGCGGGCGTGCCAGGTTTATCCGTGCAAGATCAGCTTCCGGAGTAACCCCTCCCGCCTGTTCCAGGGCTTCATAGACCCGGGATCCGGCAGGCAAATGGTAAACACCGGGGGTTTTTATCTGTCCCACCAGGTGAATGGTAATCATCTCCGGCTGTTCTTCTGTTGGCAGTGACTCCACATACTCCACCTTGGGCACTCTGATTTGAGCAGTTTTCCATAACGCGCCGGTGATCAGCAACAATACTAGAACAGTTAATATTATCTTCTCCCTCAGGCTCAACGAACCCATGGTGTTCACCACCAGCTGGAAATAATATGTATTTCGGCACCTTTATTACAAATCCTGCCACATTTAATCACCCCGCTCAATTCTTTAAGATAACAAAAACCGGGCGGCTAAAATCTCTGTCGCCCGGTAACCGTCAAGCAAAAGGAACCGGTCGGTCCCCCCACTGGTCGGAGGAAAACACCGTCCCCACTACTTGCATTTTCTATTCTTCTTTTGTTTTTTCTTCTTCCTTGTTGATATGGATGCCCAGCACATGCACATTTATCGCTACCACGTTTAATCCGGTAGTTTGTTCCACTGAGTTCCGCACAGTCTGCCGCAGTTTTTTTGCTACCTCGCTTATCTTTTCCCCGTATTCTACGATAATGTTCACATCTAACTTTACCTTGTTCCCTTCCTGATAAACCCGGATCCCCTTGGCCAGATCCTTTCGCCCTAATTTCTCTGCAATCCCTCCAACCAGTCCACCGCTCATTCCGGCTATTCCCGGAACCTCGCTGGTTGCTATCCCGGCCAATATGCCAATTACTTCGGCGGCAATGCGTACACTATCCGATTCCGTCTCCGGCACACCTTTTTCGATCACTATTTCCGAATCCAAATTTTTTTCTTCTTCGGTCATCTTAAAACTCACCCCCTTAGATATTGATCGTTTAGCCCCGGGCAAAACACTATCCGCGGCAAAACCCTCGTTTGTCAACAAACAAAAGAGGTACGTCCTGTTGTTTTTACCTGGTAACGATGTTGACCAATCTGTCCAGAACTACAATTTTCTTGGCTATTTTCTTTCCTTCAAGCAGACTGCTTATACGCTTACTATCAAGAGCCGTCTCCAGTAAACACTGTTCCGGGCAACCTGCCGGAACGGCAATATGTCCCCGCACTTTGCCATTAATCTGCACCACTACTTCCACCTGTTCCACCTGTAAAGCCTCTTCCCGGTACCGCGGCCAGGGTTGGAGGTGAACGCTATCCCGATAGCCCAGTATGCGCCAAGTCTCTTCTGCAATATGCGGTACAAAGGGGGCCAATAACCGGATGGTTGTGGTCAGTGCTTCCTTGTAAACCGGCAGGGACAAACAATCCCCGGCTCGCCGGCGGTAGGCATAAATTTCGTTAACCAGTTCCATTATAGCGCTGATGGCGGTATTAAAATTGAACCGTTCTTCAATATCTTGGGTAACTTTTTTAATGGTTCCGTGAATAATACGGGTTAATTCCTGTTCATTTTTCCCGGAATCGGCATTTTCCCCCGCACGGTCCCCGGGCAGGCCGAGTTTTACCAACCGCCAGACCCTTTTTAAAAAACGATAACAGCCCTCCACTCCCTGATCGCTCCAATCCAGATCCCTCTCCGGGGGGGCGGCAAACAGGATAAACAGGCGTCCGGTATCTGCCCCGTATCGTTCCACAATCTGATCCGGGGTGACTACATTTCCACGGGATTTGGACATCTTGCTTCCATCCTTGTTGACCATCCCCTGGGCCAGTAACCGTTTAAACGGTTCCAGAACCTTTACCAGGCCGGCATCGTAAAGCACCTTGGTAATAAAGCGGGCGTACAAAAGATGGAGTACGGCATGTTCGATTCCTCCGATATACTGATCCACCGGCATCCAATAATCCGCCTCTTGCAAATTAAACGGTCGCTCGGCAAGCCGTGGGCTGGTAAAACGCAGGAAATACCAGGAAGAGCAAATAAAGGTATCCATAGTGTCCGCTTCTCTCCGGGCTTTCCCGCCGCATCGCGGACAGTTCACTTCCATAAAAGAGCGGTAATGGGATAAAGGCGGTATGCGATCTCCGCTTAGCTCAACCTCCTCCGGTAACCGCACCGGTAACTGCTCCTCGGGAACGGGCACCGTCCCGCATCGCCTGCAATAAATGATCGGGATCGGCGCCCCCCAGTAACGTTGCCGGGAAATCAACCAATCTCGTAAATGGTAGCTGACCTCAAATTTTCCCGCTCCCAGTTCCTGAAGGCGTTCCGTAATCCGGGTTTTCCCTAATTCGCTGGGAAGCCCATTGTAAAGACCGGAATTGTCCATAATGCCAGCGCCATCATAAGCTTCGATCAAATTTTCTCCGTCCATTTTTTTCCCCGGAGGCTGGATCACTACTTTTACCGGTAGGTTATGCTGCCGGGCAAATAAAAAATCTCTCTGGTCGTGAGCGGGCACCCCCATTACCGCCCCCGTGCCGTATTCCATGACCACGTAATTGCTGGCCAGTATGGGTACCGCTTCCCCGTTTATGGGGTTAATGGCGTGACGTCCGGTAAACATTCCCAATTTCGGGGCATCTACCGCCGCGGGTCCGGTGTTGTTTCCTTTACGCACTCTGGCTGAAAACGAAGAAAGCTTCTGCTCATTTTCAGTGCCTTTTACCAGCCGGGGAAGCAGGGGATGTTCTAGTGCCAGGGCCATGAAAGTTACCCCGTACAGTGTATCTGGGCGGGTAGTAAAAGTTGTTAGCCTTAATTCCGGGAATTCGCGTACCCGGAACACCACCTCCGCTCCCTCAGAACGCCCGATCCAATTCTTTTGCATAACTTTAACCTTTTCAGGCCAGTCTTTAAGTAGCGACAGATCATTTAACAAACGCTCGGCATAGTCGGTGATTCGTAAAAACCACTGGTCGAGTTCTCGCTGCTCAACCTCGGCACCGCAGCGCCAGCAGCCTCCACCCTCCACCTGCTCGTTGGCCAGCACCGTCTGACAATCCGGGCACCAGTTTACATAGGCTTTCTTTTTGTAAGCCAATCCCCGCCGATAAAGCGATAAAAAGAGCCACTGGGTCCAGCGGTAGTAGTCCGGGGAACAGGTGGCCACCTCCCTGGCCCAATCATAACTAAGGCCCAGCCGGCACTGCTGTGTTTTCATCTGTTTAATATTGTTAGCAGTCCACCTGGCCGGATTTACCCGGTGTTCTATAGCCGCATTTTCTGCAGGCAGCCCGAACGCATCCCAGCCCATAGGATGAATTACATTATAACCCCGCATCCTTAGAAACCTGGCCAGTACATCACCGATCGAATAGACCCTCATATGTCCCATGTGCAACTTCCCGGATGGATAAGGGAACATCTCCAGCACGTAATATTTGGGCAGCGAGGAATTGGAAACTGAACTATAAAATTCCCCTTTTTCCCAGTATTTTTGCCACCGAGGCTCTATTTCTTTGGGATTGTAAGGCACTTTTAGACAACCTCCAGCCGATCCAAATAAAGATAAAAAAAGCCGCCCTGCTAGGGACGGACAGATATTTCCGCGGTACCACCCTATTTGGTAAAAGATTAATGGTGGAGCTGGCGGGAGTCGAACCCGCGGCCTCTTCCATGCCAAGGAAGCGCGCTCCCACCTGCGCCACAGCCCCACACCTTCTTTACCCGCTTACGGCCGTTAACGCCGGCCCAACGCCAGCCGGTATATCCCGCTCAAGACGCCACCGCGCTGTCTCTCCAGGGTGAGTTCAGCAACCGTTCCTTCCGACTTGCACCAGCCGCCGGCTCTCTTTAAAGACCTTCGCTGCTTACTGCTCCCCTTCATCAACCTTAACTATAACATGTATGACAACAATTAAGATTATATTTGGTCCGGCCAAGGTTGTCAATAGATCCGACTGTCTCAGATCCAATGGTCTTTTTTAATCTCACATTAGTTTAAAGGCTTCTTCCGAACTGCTAGAAAATTGAATTTTACCATCCTTTATAACGGTGAAATTATCGGCAATTATTTTGGCCTCCTCTGCATCATGGGTTACAAACAAAACAGGAACCGTGGTAGCCTTTAGCGCCCTTCGGAATTCGGGTAACAATTTTTCCTTAGTTGCCGCATCCATGCTGCTTAACGGTTCATCTAATAATATTACTCGGGGGCGAGGAACAAGGGCCCGCGCCAAGCTGGTTCGACTCTGGTACCCCCCACTTAATTCATGGGGTCTTTTCTTCAGCACTTCCCGTAAACCTAACAGATCCACTATTTCTTGGAAACTTTGTTTTGATCCTCTGCCGTTACGCAAAGCGTAGCAAATGTTGTCTTCCACCGTAAGATGCTTAAACAATGCAGGGTACTGTGGCACATATCCTATATGGCGCTGCTCCGGAGGTTTATCAGTCATGTCGTGATCACCAAACCACACTTGGCCCTCATCTGGTTTTACAATTCCGGCTATAATTTTCAGCAGAGTAGATTTACCGCTTCCATTAAGACCTACAAGTGCTTCGATTTTGGAGTCAACCTGCAAAGATACTCCATCAAGTACAGTAAGATCTCCGAAGCTTTTTTTAACATTTTCAGCTTTGAGCATGCTTAATCCTCCTAAATCTGAGCAGGGATAAAATCAAAAGGGATAGCAACACACAAAAAACGGCAGCAGTTACTGCCATATCTAATTCTCCCACCTCTACCTTGGTAAAAACATAAGATGCCAGGACCTGGGTCAATCCTGGCAAATTACCCCCAAACATAATCACTGCTGCAAACTCACTGATTGAACGGGCGAAACTTAAAATAAACCCTGAAACCAACGCTTCTCCCATGGTTGGTAACACCACCCGAAAATACGCCTGAGCACTGTTGTCGCCCAGGGTACGTGCCACGTCAATAACCTCTTTTTCCATTTGATCCACGCCGGATACCAGAGTGCGGGCAGCCAGCGAATAAGATACAAAGAACATGGCCAAAACCAGCGCCATTAAAGTAAAGGCGATTCCCGTCTGTCCAATAAACCCTAAGTTTTTCCTACCAAATGCCAGCAACAAAGCCAGGCCTGCTACAGTATGAGGCAAAGCAATGGGCAGATCGTTGAACAAATTAGCAATGCGATAAAGTATTGATTCCCGGTGAAAAAGATAATAATAGGCAAAACCTATTGCCACCACCAGGGACAGCGCCCCCGCCAAAGCCGCAGTAATTACAGTGTTTTTCACGCTGTCCCAAAATAGCCAATCGTGGAACGTACCCACAATGCCATTCCAATCGAGGTTGATCCATAGGGCCACTATCGGAAAAACTATTAGCAAGAAAAATAAGGGTATAAAAAAGCTACTAATTATTGTTCTATTCATAACTTGTCCATCCGTATTTTTCGAAATTCGATACATTCTCAACTGCAAATTCCATGAATGCTTCTGCCAACTCTACATTTTCCCCCTTGATAACCGCCACTCCAAAAATTATTTCCCCTGTATATTTTTCTTCGATCACCTCCACCGGCGTTAAATCATTTCCATTAGCCACGCTGCTGTAAATAAGACCGGCATCCACCTGGTCTTCTTTTACCATGATAGCCACCTGATTCACAGTAGAGGGGCGAGCCTTTATATTGTTACCCAGTTTATCCATCAGGCCCATTTCGCGCAGCGCGTTATCGGAATAAACACCCACCGGCGCCTGGGCATCGGCTATCACCAAGCTTACCCCGGGATTGATCAAATCCTGCATACTTTTTACCCTTTCTTCTCCACCGGGAGATACGACCAAAACCAGTTTATCCTTCAAGAACTTCAAACTTTTTTCCAGTTTGCCCGATTCCTCTACCATATCAATATAGATCCAATCGGCCGAATAGTACAGATCACACGGTTGATCCTGATCGATTTGGGCAAACAAAACTGTTTCTGCTACCCCTTAATGCCCCTAAGCTGACGGTATTGCCTGTTCTGAAATA
>CAYXBB010000060.1:0-5713 GCA_964463285.1 uncultured Syntrophomonadaceae bacterium
GTTTGCAAATTGAGCTTGATCTTGTAAACATAAATTGATATGCTGGATCTTGCATTATGCATATGAAATACATAATGCGGGTAAAATGCCTGCAATGTTTTAAGGTTTTTTCCAATTACAATTGCATATGGATGAGATGTTATAGTAAGAAACTATACTGGGAAGTTTGAAAACCTCCGCTGATAGTTTTTTTCGTTTAAAAGGGAAAGTTAACTGGCGGTAGAAAGAGATCCGGAGGTAAAAATGTAGTTCGGCGGGAAAAGAGGTGAGCACGAGGTTCAGTACTGGAAAAAGCTTGGCCGTGATAGAATGAAAAAGCGAGACAAAATTTTTTGAAACGGGGGTATGAAAGATGAAAATAGCGGTTTGTGGTAAAGGGGGAAGTGGCAAGAGCACATTGGTAGCCTTGTTGGCCCATGAAGCCCTACGTAGGGGTTACAAAGTTTTGGCTGTTGATTCAGATGAATCAAATACGGGGCTTTTCAGAATGCTGGATTTTACATGCCCCCCTTCGCCTCTTTTAGATTTTATCGGTGGCCGGGAAGCCTTAAAACAAAATAAAGAAGAGCTGAACATCTTCAGGCTGGCCCAGATCACCACTGCAGATATTCCGGAAAAATATATATTAAGCAAAGATGGGCTCAAGCTGGTGACCATCGGCAAGATAATGCAATCGCTGGAAGGTTGTGCCTGCGCAATGGGAGTTTTGAGCAGGGAGTTTTTAAAGAAACTGGCTCTGGGAAAAAACGAGTTGGCGATCGTCGACATGGAAGCAGGGATCGAGCATTTTGGTCGTGGTATCGAAACAAGCATAGACGGTGTGCTGATTATCGTCGAACCGCCGCTGGAATCGATCAATGTGGGTCAAAAGGTACACGAAATGACTTCCGGTATCGGCATTAGTAATGTATGGGCAGTCTTAAACAAGGTACCCTCGGAAGAAATTGCCACCCGGCTAAAAAATGAGTTGCAACAGCGTCGAATGGAAGTAGCCGGTTGTATTTATTTCAATGAGCAAATATTTAACTCCAGCCTGGAGGGAAAGATCCCCCAAGAGCGCCTTCAGGCGGTAGCAGATATTTTTGATTGTTTTTCGGGAGCCGGCAAAGCACTTCCTTAACTGCCGGCGTGCCTTACTATGCAAATACCTGTTTTACGAGATAGCAAAGATGGGCAAACAGCGAATTTGCCTTGACTCAGGGATCATACAATGATACCCTAGTACAGGAATTAAATGTTTGCAAAACATTTAAACGCAGGCAGAATGCTTGCAAGGATTCAAAGGTTATATTAATATACTACCAATTTTATATTGACGGCTATTATAGTATGAAACTATGGCGGGAAGTTTGAAAACCTCCCCTTATAGTTTCTTTTTTAATTTAAAGGGGGTGATTTGGTTGGCAGTTGAAGGGATCCTTAAAAAATGGCCCCGTAAAAATACCAATAAGAAAGCCAGTATCGATTTATGGAATTCGATGGCTTCAAGCTTTGGGGAGCGTAAACTGCCGACTTTTGAAAACGACAATTTTTTAAAACTCCTGCGGGAACACAATATGCTGAAAAGAGATGCCTTTGTTCTTGACGTGGGTTGTGGTACCGGAAAATATGCCCTGTCGATCGCCGGTGAATGCGAAAAAGTAATTGGCCTAGATTTTTCCCCAAATATGATAGAAATAGCAAAACAAAGAGCGGCCGAAGAAGGCATAGTCAACGTTGATTTTAGATGCGCCGATTGGCATGATTTTGATTTAAAAGGAAACTCATTCGAAAAAAAATTTGATCTTGTTTTTGCCCATACAACCCCCGCTGTGCAATGCGCCGAGACATTTCTAAGACTTTCATTGGCCGGTAAGGGCTGGTGCCTGCTTTCAAAGCCTACCCGCCGCTGTGACCCTGTGTCCGATGCCGTAAAAAAAATTGTGGGCATTACTGAAAAACATGAAAGCAGTGACCGGGATATCGTCTATGCATTCGAGCTGCTTTGGCGGCAAGGTCGGCTGCCCTATTTTAATTATGAAGTTACGCAATGGAATATGGAAAAAACGCTGGAGCAAGCCTACGGGCTTTATGTCAACCGGATTAAAACTTATCGCCAGATTACTCAGAAAGAGGAGGAAAACATAAAGGAATATTTGCAGTCAATTGCCCGAGATGGTCTGATCCGTGAAGATATTGACACCACCATCACCACATTGTACTGGCAGGTTTGAAAATAAAAGGAGTGGAAATATGTTGAAAAAGACACTGTTGGGAATAGCTTTGGTAACTGCGTTGATTCTTGGCGGCTGTGCCCCTAATGTTTCCTCACCCCTGTCGATAGAGGAAACCCGCACCGTAACGGATGCATTTGGCAGGCGGGTGGAAATCCCCGGAAAAGTTGAAACCGTTGCCGCCATTGGTGGAGCGGCCCGTATTCTTACTTACGCCGGATGTGCGGATAAGCTGGTGGGCGTTACGGAAATGAACAAGGAAAATACCTCAAAAATGCCCTTTTCCGTGATCAATGCGGAACATTTTGCCGGTATAGCTTCTGTTTCCAATGGCGGCCCCAACGAAACACCCTTTATTGAAGAGCTGATCAGAATCGCCCCCGATGTTATTTTCGCACACACTGATCAAAGCACCCTTCAAAATGTAGCGGACAAGACCGGCATCCCTACCGTGGGTATATATCCGGAGGGAATGTTTGATGGAACCTTTTATTTTGCACTGGAGCTGATCGGAGAAATTATGGGCATGGAAGAACATTGCTCTCAGGTGATTGACTATATAAAAGAATGCCAAGCCGATTTGGAGGCCCGCACCAAGGATATCCCGGATGAGGAAAAACCCACCGTCTATACCGGTGCGGTCAGTTTTAGCGGCGCCCACGGCATTGACGGCACCCATGCCCTCTACCCGCCCTTCACCGCCATTCATGCCAAAAATGTAGTGGATGAAATAGACAACCCCAAATCGGCGGCCTTTCTCATCGATATGGAAAAGATCACCATGTGGGATCCGGATATCATCTTCCTTAATCCGGCCAATATGCATCTGGTTAATGAAGATTACGCTAAAAATAAAGCATTTTATGAAGGCCTGAAAGCAGTACAAAATGGAGAGGTGTATTCCCAAATACCTTATACCTGCAATTGGACCAATATGGAACTGGCCATCGCCGATGCCTACTATGCAGGCAAAGTGATCTATCCCGAACAGTTTGCCGATGTGGATGTAGTAAAAAAAGCCGATGAAATATTTGCAGTAATGCTGGGTCAACCCTTCTATGAAAAATTAGCCGCCGATGGCTATAAATTTGAAAAAATTACCATAGGGGAATGAAGCTGGTGAAAAACACGGCGACCTACCAGGGGTACATCCGTCATAAAAAAATTTTGATCCTGTTTATTGGTTTAGTGGTTGCGCTGGCCGCCTTGGTGGCGGTCAGCGCCGGCTCGGCGGGCCTTCCCTTGAAAGAAGTTCTGGCGACCTTTTTCGGCTATGGCAGCAAACAGGCATCAATAATAATTTTTAACTACCGCTTACCGCGCGTGATCACCGCAATTGTAGCCGGGATTGGCCTGGCCGGCGCCGGCTGCGTTATGCAGTGCATTCTCAACAACCCCCTGGCCTCGGCCTCTACCCTGGGAATCTCCCAGGGGGCGGCCTTTGGCGCTTCTTTCGCGATCATTGTTCTAGGTGCGGGAACGCAGTATCAAACTTTGGAAAGCGTATCCTTCTCTAATCCATATATGGTTTCTATCTGTGCTTTTATCAGCGCCCTTTTATCTACCTTTATCATATTGGGGCTATCCCACATCAAAAAAGTTACCCCGGAATCCATAGTGCTTTCCGGGGTAGCGTTAAGCGCAATGTTCGCGGGGGCTACCGCCTTGCTGCAATATTTTGCCGAGGACGTGAAAGTGGCCGCCGTTGTGTTCTGGACGTTTGGTGATTTGGGCCGTGCCGGGTGGAGCGAGGTGATAATTATGTCGGTGACCGTTCTCCTGGCGCTTATTTATTTCTTTTTAAATCGCTGGAACTTCAACGCTCTGTTAAGTGGAGAAGAAGCAGCAAAGGGGCTTGGGGTAAATGTATCCCGTCTACTCATCCTGTCCATGCTTGTTTCCTCCCTGCTGGCCTCATTCATCGTTTCTTTTGTCGGCATTATAAATTTTATCGGGCTAATTGCTCCTCACATTGTGCGACCGCTCATAGGGAATGACTACCGCTATTTATTGCCGGCAGCGGCCCTGGTGGGTTCTTTTCTATTACTGGCCAGTGACATCGCGGCCCGCCTGGTGCTTGCTCCGATCATTTTACCGATTGGCGCCATAACCTCTTTTCTTGGCGCCCCGATGTTTCTATATCTGGTATATAAGGGGGTGGGTAGAAGGTGATTGATGCTCAAAAACTGACATTTTCATATAATAGCAAGCGGCCAATTTTAAGCAACATTGATTTTTATGCGCCCAAAGGGCAATGTACGGCCATTTTGGGAAACAATGGGGCAGGTAAGAGTACACTCATCAAGTGTCTTAATCGCATCCTGAAACCTCAGCAAGGTATGGTCTATGTAAACGGAAAAAATATTTACAACCTCAAACAAAATGATATTGCAAAACATATGGCTTACGTGGGCCAGCACAATTCAGGAGACAGATTTACTGTTTATGATTCTGTTTTGCTGGGCCGAAAACCGTATATCAGGTTTGAACCCGGTGCGGAGGATTTTCGCATTGTGGAGTCGGTAATCAAAAGGATGAAGCTTGAAGAATTTACCTTGCGTTATATTGATGAACTTTCCGGAGGAGAGATGCAAAAGGTTATACTGGCTCGGGCGCTGGCCCAACAGCCGGAGGTGTTGCTTTTAGATGAACCTACCAGCAACCTGGATTTGGGCAATCAATACGAAGTGCTGGCGATAATAAGGGAAATTGCCCGCGAGGATCAGATCAGTGTGATTATTGTGATCCATGATCTAAATCTGGCTCTGCGTTACTGTGATCGGTTTATGTTTTTGAGTAATAACCGTATTTTTGCATACGGAGGGATTGAAATCATGACCCCTGAAAACATCAACGCTATTTACGGCATTCCGGTGATGGTTCATAAAGTCAATGGCATAACGGTTATTATCCCCACACCTCAAACCCCCTGACGTAAACCGGGGGGACGGACCCTTTGGTTGCCTGACCGTATCTTCGGGTAGCTTACCGCAAGGGTGTTTACCGCTGAACAAAGCTGTAATTTCAACCATCCCCATCGGCTGGTCTAACAGCAAACAAAAGGGCGGCAGACTGTGTGAAAAGCCCCGTCGTTAACGACTACCCGGAATTGTCATCTGCGCGAAGCAAAGGAGCATGGTGCTAATTGCCCTGATCTGGGGGCTGAAAATGCTCCAGCAGAGGTATGGCTTCCTGTTCAAGCCTTAATTTTTTATCGAGCATGACCCGGATCAAAGGATGGAATAGCTCGTAAGCCGGTTTCTCCAGAAGGGCGGCCAGTTTGTTCAGGTAAGACTCATTAAGCGGCTGTCCCCGGTGGCAATAGCAAAGGTAGGTTTGAGTATCCATTAAAAACGGTTCAAAGGAAATTCCTGTTTTGGCTCCGAGATGGCGCCAAATTTGAAAGCCGCCCAAATCCAGGTCACCCCAGTGGTAAAAGGGGATAGTCCGTTTTTCTTTTGAAAAATAGGCGGCAAGTATCTCCAGCAAGCGCCGGCGCG
>CAYXBB010000061.1:0-5672 GCA_964463285.1 uncultured Syntrophomonadaceae bacterium
GAGAAAAAACACATCGTCGGAATGCCCTTCCACTGGGGGTATTGCGGCATGTCCACGGGAGCGGTCACAAACGACCTCAGCCCCTCCATCGGCGATGCCAACACCACCATTCCCGAATCCAAGGCATTCCTCTGCAATATAAGGAGGGTGGGATAACATGCAGAAAACCATGCTTATTGATGTCGGAAAGTGCATCGGCTGCCGGGCCTGCCAGGTAGCCTGCAAGCAGTGGAACCAGTTGCCTGCGGAGAAAACCACCTTTACCGGCACTTACGAAAACCCGCCGCGGTTTTCTCCCATTACCTGGACTAAAATTGTGTTTAACGAATATGAAGAGGAAGGCCGGCTGCACTGGTTGTTCTCCAAGCAGGGCTGCATGCACTGCAGCGATGCCGCCTGCATGAAAGTTTGCCCGGCAGGAGCCATCTACCGCACCGAGTTTGGAACGGTGGCCGTGGACGAAAAAAAGTGCATCGGCTGCAACTACTGTATCGCCAACTGCACCTTTAACGTAATGGGCTTCGACCAGGTAAACCATGTGGCTCGCAAATGCACATTTTGTCTGGACCGGATATCCAACGGCCTGATCCCGGCCTGCGCCAAAGCCTGCCCCACCGGGGCCATTACCTATGGTGAGCGCTCCAATTTGATAAGCCTGGCCGAAAGGCGTCTGACGGAACTGAAACGTGCAGGCAAAATGGAGGCCAATATCTACGGGATAGAGGAGCTTAACGGTCTGGGGGTAATTTATTTGCTTGAAGATCGACCGGCAAAGTATAGCCTGCCGGAAAACCCCCGGGTTTCCACCGCCGCTCACATCTGGAGCTACCTCTTTAAACCGGTACGGGTGCTGGTAGTAATGGCCATGGCCTTTGCCCTCTGGTTCAACCGCAAAGAATCCAAAGGCGAGCCCGGCCGACAGTAATATTAAAGAGCACTGCTTTTAAAACTATTCGATTGCAGCCCGCCCTTCGGGGTGGGCTGCAGTAGGTAGTTCCAGGTAACGGGCAATCTCCCCAAACACCTGGTTTACCCCTCCTCCTTCTTGCAGGTGATCGGCAAACACCACTATTACTGCCCGGGGGTGGTCCAGGGGGTAAAACCCGGCAATCCAATGGTTCAAGATTTCCCGCCCCCCGTTAAATCTACCGCTTTCCGCGGTCCCGGTCTTTGTTCCCGCCGGCTGTTCGGTAATATTGGCGCTTCGCCCTGTGCCCAAGGTGCTTACCGCTTGCATCATATATCGCAGCTTGTTGGCGGTGGATTTGCTGATTACCCGCCGGCCCCTTCGGGGATAAAAATTTCTAACCTGGTTTCCCCGGCTGTCGGTTAAAGCCAACACCAGGCGGGGCTTGATATCGTGCCCTCCGTTGGCTACCACGGAGATCATCCGGGCCACCTGCAGGGGAGTAGTTAAAACATCTCCCTGGCCGATAGCAGTGTTGGCCAGGGATCTGGGATGTTTCAGCTCTGAACCTGCCGGAAATAATCCTTCCTGGCCCTCCAGTGGAATTCCGGCAGGTTCTCCCAGCCCAAACTGTCGAGCATAATAGTTTAGCTTATCTTCTCCTAGTTGCAGGGCCAGTTTAATAAAAACTGTATTACAGGAATAGGCAAAGGCCTCCACCAGGTTAACTTCATCTTCAGGGTGAAGGTGCGAGCAGGGAAAATACATCTTTGATACCTCCACCCCCCCGGGGCAGTAAAAGGTTTGAAACAGGCCGCTCAGTCCCTCCTCCAGCACAGCTGCCGCTACCACGGTTTTAAATATCGATCCGGGCTGGTAACCACAGATCACCCGGTTAAGCAACGGGGAGTTATCCCCTGAAAGCTGTTCGGAAATTTTTGCCGGGTTAAAATTTGGCCGGCTGGCCAGGGCCAAAATATCTCCGTTAAAAGGATCCATAACCACCACCGCCCCCTCGATCAGACGACGATCGGCAATTCGCTCCACCTCTTGCTGCAGATCCCGATCTATGGACAGCACTACGTTATAGGAGTCCTGTTTGGATTTGATCAGGCGGTAACCCCGCCCTTTGATCAGCTGATTATCTACGTCCACCACCGCAGCCAGTATCTCCCGTTGCCCCCGGGAAAGTTCTCTATCAAAGGCCAGCTCTATCCCACTGATTCCCCGTCCTTCGCTTTCTTTCAGGTAGCCGACGGTGTGGGAAGCCAACAATCCCGGTCCGTAGCGGCAAACGGCAGGGCAAATAATTATCCCCGGGATATCGGCGGGCACGCTAGATAAGCTAGTTTGCTCAATACAGGAGTTTATCCAAAATGGAGCCAGATCCACTGAAGGAGAAAAAACACGTTCAATTCCTGGAACAGACGCATAGAGTTTCGCTGCTTTTTCTTCCTGCCCACCGTAATGAGCAGGGAATGCCGCCAGCCCTGCAAAGCGATCTCTGTCCAGTAGTGAGCGGCCATAACGGTCTTGAATATCCCCTCGGCCACTTAGCAAGGTTAACCCCTGTAACCGTTGGTGAACCGCCATTTCAGCCAACCCCGGCCCTTTCACTATCTGAATCCAGAACAGTTTGGCCCCCACCAGTATAAACAAAACGGTAGCTACAATAAACATGATTGTGATCCGCCGCAACCGGCCAAACTGGCTCAACTTGAAAACCTCCCCGTTCATTTTCCATCGAGGAGGCCTGTTTTATACCCATTCTCGGTTGTGGAACGATAAATTTTAAGTCCCCCTAAATCTCCTTGTAAAAAGGGGGGCTTCGGAGCTTGTTTCCGGACCGGAAAGATTTAACAATTCCCCCCTTTTAAAAAAGCAGAGGAGAGGGGATTTAAACTAAAGCTTAGGGTTTGTCCGGCACCCGGACTATTGCCCGGAGTTCAAGGTTGTTTTCTGGTTCTGCTCGGCCCGGGCGATATTCTGGTTATGTTCTTGCAGGTTTCGGCCAAAATAGTGCTCTCCGCTGCCATCATTTTTGGATACAAAATAATAATAGCTGCTTTCTTCCGGAAAAAGTACCGCCCTAATGGTGCTTTCCCCCGGTGAGGAGATCGGGCCGGGAGGAAGCCCCGGGTGAAGGTAGGTATTGTATGGAGACTCAATCAAAGTGTCTTTAGTGGATAAAACCGGCTTGGTTTCTCCCAATATATACTGTACTGTGGCACAGGATTGAAGCAAATAGTTATCGGCCAACCGGTTAAAAAACACCGAGGCGATTCGTTTCCTCTCACTGTCGACTACCGCTTCTTTTTCTACAATGGAAGCCAGGGTAATGATCTGGTGAGTGGTCATTCCCAACTCCAAAGCGCGCTTTTCAAAACGCTGATCCATGATCCTGTGCATGCGGCTTAACATCAGGCAGACAATTTCTTCCCCGGTAGCCTCACCGGAAACCTGGTAGGTATCGGGAAACAGGTAGCCTTCCAGGACATAACGGCAATTACCGTCGGCGGCGTCTTTCAGGAAAGGGTATTGTTTAATCAGGTTTTCCGGAGGCTGGGAGGCGATTCCCAAAAACCGGCGGCTATCCACCAGTTGCCCGGCAGTTAAGGATTCGGCCATCTGTTCCACCGTAAATCCCTCCGGGATGGTAAACCACTGCGTATCCAGGTAAACCTCACCCTTTACGATTTTGTTAATTATCTCTTTCATGCCTGCCGCCGGGCTGAGTTCATATTGTCCGGCAATAAATTCTTTATCCAGTCCCTCCAAGCGGGCGTATACCCGAAAGACCAAGGCGTTATGAATTATTCCCTCCTCGGCCAGGATGGCACCTATCTGCCGGGTTCCGGCTCCGGGGGGAATGGTTACCAAAACAGTTTTATCGGTATCGGCAGAGTTAACCGGCAACAGCATCGTATTAAACCCCGCCCATAGTATGCCCAGGGTTAGCAACAAGGCCGCCATCAGTCCCCCCGTCACCGCCAGTCTTCTTTTAACATTCACCCGGACATAGCACCTCCCGTTTCCTTTACTGTTACTGGACAGCTTACTACCAGACATCCTAAAAGTAAATGGGCGGAGTTACCTCAGCCCATTGCCCTGCTTGTGAATCCACATTTAGTTTAATTCTTCGTCCTCATCCTCGCCAAACCCTAATCCAGGATCTCTTTTCAGAATTTCCCACTGAGAAGCAACTTGTTCCCATTCTTCTTCATCCTCTACCTCTACCAAAACATCTTCTCCCTCAACCTGCTCAATCCGGAATATATATGCTTCCGAATCGTCTTCCTCGTCCTCCTCAGATATTTCGAATGAGGGTACCAGCACTGCATACCGCTTATCCCGGTATTCAAATATATCCTCAACCATAAAATCATGTTCATTTCCCTGCTCGTCTACCAGTGTTACCAGTTCACCCTCGTAGTTTTCTTCTTTGTCAGGCATCTGTTCACCTCTTCGGGTTATTGCTCTAACTTATTCGACACCGGTACTCCGGCCGGTTTCAACCATTCTTAAATAGGTATCCAGAATTAGTACCGCCGCCAGCATGTCCTGTACAGCCTTCCGGTTCTTTCTGCGCACTTCTCCCGCCAGCAGCACTTTTTCCGCCGCCCGGGAGGTAAATCGCTCGTCTAACGTCACTACCGGCAGCCGGGTAGTTTTTTTGAGCAAATCTCTAAATTCTTCCACCATTTCCACCGCCGGTCCCCTGGTTCCATCCAGCCTTAACGGCAGCCCCACTACAATTTTCCCCACTTCATATTGGTGGCATATTTCCCGGATCCTGGCTAGGGCGGATAGCCGGTCGTTATAGGTGAGCACCTCCAGTCCCTGGGCGGTAATCCCCAGGGGATCGGTAACGGCCACTCCTATTCTTTTTTGCCCAAAATCCAGCGCCAGTATTCTCATTCCGCCGGCTCATCAGCCAGTTGCAGATAAGCGCGAACCAGTTCTTCCAACAGTTCATCCCGCTCTACCTGCCTGATCAAAGAACGGGCATTCTGGTGGCTGGTAATATAAGCCGGATCGCCCGATAAAAGATATCCTACCAATTGGTTTAAAGGATTATACCCCTTTTCTTTTAGCGCTTGGTATACCGCCAGCAGTATCTTTTTAGCCTGGTTTTCTTCATCATCCAGGTTTACCCGATAACGAACAGTATACTGATTGCCCTTTTCCATGGCCAGCCTCCCTGACTGCAAAATGCAAAATCTACCGGCAGCGCTCCCGTACTATTGATTGGACCGACTTCAGTGCCGCCGGCAGCGCCGCCGGGTTTTTGCCGCCGGCCTGAGCCAAATCAGGTCGTCCCCCTCCTCCGCCTCCCACCCGGCGGGCTACAGCGGTAATTATCTCTGCGGCGTTTAAGCCCTGTTTTACCAGATCCGAAGTAACTGCCCCTACCAGAAGCACTTTGCCGTTGTTCACTGATCCCAAAACCACCACCGCCCGATCCAGCCGTTCTTTAATTTCATCGGTAAACATTAACAGGTGTTCCATACCGTCGGCCTCTACCGCCTCGCTGATTACCTTTACCCCGTTTATTTCCCCTGCTTTTAACAGCAAGGCTTCTACTTGAAAAGTGGTCAGTTTTTGTTTGGCCCCCAGGCTTAGCTTTTCCAATCTTCTCTGTTCGGTTAACAATTCCTGAACTTTTTCTTCCAACTGCTCCGGAGGTGTGCGCAGAATTCCGGACAGGTTTTGAAGCTGCCTGGTCTGCTCCACGGTAAACCGGTAAGCCTTTTCCCCGGTTATC
>CAYXBB010000062.1:0-5317 GCA_964463285.1 uncultured Syntrophomonadaceae bacterium
AATGTTCTTAAAACCGGGCGCCGACTGTCATCGGGGCGGTTGATTACCGTATTTGGCTGCGGAGGAGAGCGGGATCGTATTAAAAGAGCTTTGATGGGAGAGATAGCCGGTCGCTACAGTGATCTGTCCATAGTAACTAACGACAACCCCCGGGGAGAGGATCCTGAACAGATATTTAAGGAGATTCTGTCGGGGTTGATATCGGCGGAGCACCTGATTGTTCCCGATCGGCGAGAGGCAATTTCCAAAGCGCTGCAGGCCGCGAAGCAGGGAGATATGGTGATTATTGCCGGTAAAGGGCATGAAGAGAGTCAGGTACTAAAAGACCGGGTGGAGCCTTTTAGCGATTACCGGGTAGCGGCGGAGCTGATAGCCAAAATGCTGGAGGAAAACAGGTGCATATAACCGGAAATGATATCATTGAGGCCACCGGGGGATTACTTTTACACGGAGATCCGGGAATCATCGTGACCGGCTTTTCCATCGATACCAGGAAAATTGCCGAAGGTGAATTCTTCATCCCTCTTACCGGTGAACATGAGGACGGACATGTGTATGTAATGGAGGCCTTAAAAAAGGGGGCTGTCGGTTCGTTTTATTCTCTCGCCTTACCGCCGGTCTTTCCCCCCGGCAGTTTGATTATCAAGGTAGAAAATACCCTTACCGCCCTACAGATGTTGGCGACTGCATACCGCCGACGCTTTACTTTACCGGTGGTGGCGGTAACCGGCAGCAGCGGTAAAACCACTACCAAGGATCTGATTGCCAGTGTTTTAAATGTTTCCCGACAGGTGCTTATGACTTCCGGAAATCTCAACAATGAAATCGGGCTGCCGTTAACCCTGCTGGCCTTGAAGCGACAACATCAGGCGGCGGTGGTGGAAATGGGAATGAGTGCTCCGGGGGAAATTGCCGCTCTGGCCCGGATAGCCTGCCCCCAAATGGGGGTAATCACCAATGTGGGGCCGGCCCATCTGGAACAACTAGGCTCACTGGAAGGGGTGGCCGCCGCTAAAAGAGAACTGCTCGAATATATTGGGCCACAAGGAGTGGCGGTATTAAACGGTGACGATCCCCTGGTCAGGGAGATGGGGAAAAGTTTTCTCGGCAAGGCTTATTACTACGGATTTGGGGGTAAGGATTACCGGGCCTGCAATTGGTCTTTCTCTTCCGGAATCAGCCGTTTCAAAGTATGCTTCCCCGATGGACAAGAACACCTTTTCAAGCTGGCCGCTCCCGGTAAACATATGGTAGAGGATGCCCTGGCGGCAATTGCCGTAGGCAGCCTGTTTAGTTTAACCCCCTCCCAGATTGCCCGGGGCCTAGCCTTCTGCCGCTTTACTGCGGGCAGGCTTCAGATTCACCGGGCCGGAAAGATAGTCATAATAGATGACAGCTACAATGCCAATCCGGCTTCCATGAAGGCTTCGCTAAAGGTGCTTCAACAGCTGGGGGGGATCAAAACGGTGGCGGTGCTGGGAGATATGTTGGAACTTGGCCCCGGGGCTCCGCAGATCCACCGGGAGGTAGGGCAATTTGCCGCCTGTAGCGGAGTGGCTTACGTAATCGCCGTGGGAGAGCTGGCCGGAGAAATTGCCGCCGGAGCACGAGAGTTGGGAGCGGAGGCGGTTACCTGCCGGGATCATGAACAAGCTCTTCAGGTTATAGCCGGTTTACCGTTGAAAGAAGGGTGGCATATTCTGGTAAAAGGCTCGCGGGGAATGAGAATGGAACGGTTGGTATGCGCATTGCTGGAACAGTAAGGTTAGGGGGTTATAAAAATTGCCGCCGGTTAACACCTTTATCACCATGATGCTATCTTTTATAATTAGTGCAGCCCTCTGCCCCCTGTCTATCAAACTTCTCCGGTGGTTGCAGCTGGGGCAGCAGATCAGAGAAGACGGGCCCCGTCGCCACCTGTTGAAAGCCGGCACCCCTACCATGGGAGGGGTGGTTTTTATCTTTTCGTCGCTGGTTTCCCTGTTGCTGACGGCTCCCCATTCCAACCTGTTGATAGCCGCCATGTTTGTTACTTTAGGCAATGCGGTTATTGGCTGGTTGGATGATTATGCGAAAATTTCCCATTCTCGTTCGCTGGGCTTGCGGGCCCGCGACAAGCTGCTCGGACAAGCGTTGATTGCGGTGATGTTTACCGTAGTGCTGTTTAAGCTCGGTTTTTCCACGGAGATTAGCGTTCCGTATACCGGCACGGTGATAAATACCGGGGCGCTTTATCCATTGCTGGTGCTGATAATAATCAGCGCCGCCACCAACGGGGTTAATCTTGCCGATGGCATGGACGGGCTGGCCACGGGGACTTCTATAATCGCGCTGCTGGGTTTTTTTTATATTGCTTTAACCCGTGGTTTACCCGAAGTTGCCCTATTTTGTGGGGCCCTGATAGGGGGATGTTTTGGATTTTTGGTATATAATATCCATCCGGCACGTATTTTTATGGGAGATGTAGGTTCTTTAGCTTTAGGAGGCGCCCTGGCGGCGGCGGCGATCCTTACCAAGGCCGAACTTTACTTGATCATCATTGGAGGAGTGTTTGTTATTGAAGCCCTTTCGGTAATCTTACAGGTGGCCAGTTTTCAGCTAACCGGAAAAAGAGTTTTTCTGATGGCTCCCCTGCACCACCATTTTGAGTTAAAAGGCCGGTCGGAATGGCAGGTAGTAACCGGCTTTTGGGGGCTTTCATTTCTGTTTACATTAGTTGCGCTGATCGATCTGGGTTGGAGATAATAAGGACTGAGGGAAAATGATCGAGCAAATTAAAGATCAGCTAGTATTAATCGTAGGGATGGGGCGCAGCGGGCTGGCATCGGCGCGGCTGGTCAGTGAGCTGGGTGCCTACCAGGTAATAGTGGCCGATAAAAAGGGACCCCGGGAACTTACCGGTGAGCTATCTCAATTGAGCAAATTATCGACAGCGATCCCGGTTACCGGCGGTACCCCCCCGGAACTGGTTAATCCCGGAGTATCTTTGATCATCAAAAGCCCCGGAGTACCGCCATATCTGGAGCTGTTTAGGCGGGCTGAAAAGTTGGGAGTTCGGGTGGTATCGGAGATAGAGCTGGCATATGCTTTTATGAAGGCGCCCATAATCGGCGTTACCGGTACAAACGGTAAGACCACTACCACCATGCTAATCTCTGAAATTATGAAGGAAACGCGCTACAGTCAGGTGCTGGCGGCAGGCAATATCGGAATTCCCTTATGCGAGGCGGTAGGTAAGGTGGGATCTGCCGGGATGGTAATAGCTGAGCTCAGCAGTTTTCAACTCTCTAATATCAGCAGGTTTCGCCCACTGGTGGCGGTAATTATAAATTTTGAAGAAGATCATCTGGACTACCACGGCAGCCGGGAGAGCTATTTTCAGGCTAAGAGCAATATCTTAAGGAATCAGGCTCCCGCCGATTACGCGGTGCTAAATGCCGGAGACGAAAGAGTGGCCTCTTTGGCGAATATGGTGCAAGGAAACCTGATCTGGTTCAAGCGGGGAAAGTTGAAGTACGGATTTGGGGTGCAAGACAACCGGATGGTGCTGTTTCATCCTTCCGGGCTGCAGCCGATCTGCGATCTTTCCCGGATAGCACTTCCAGGGGAACATAATCTGGAAAATGCTTTGGCCGCGGCTGCAGCGGGGTGGGCGGCGGGAGCAGATTTGCCGGCAATAGCAAAGGTGCTGCAGCGGTTCCCGGGAGTGGAACATCGCCTGGAGCCGGTAACCTGTCTGAAGGGAGTGGAATTTATAAATGATTCCAAGGGAACCAATCCCGGGGCTTCCATCAATGCCCTGAGATCATATCCGGGAAGAGAAAAGATCCTGATTGCCGGAGGCAAGGATAAGGGCGGCAGTTTTAGCTCCCTGGCACAGGTGATCCGGGAAGAGGTCAAGTGGGTAGTGTTGATGGGGGAGACGGCGGATAAAATTGCCGCCGCCCTGGAAGAAGCCGGGTTTAAACGCTACCAAAAGGTAAAGGAGCTGAAGGAGGCGGTGGAAGAAGCCTGGCGAAAATCCGGGCCGGGAAACATGATAATCCTCTCTCCGGCCTGTGCCAGCTGGGATATGTTTACGGATTTTGAGGAAAGAGGCCGGCAGTTCAAACAGCTGGTCAGTTTACTGCCTATTTAGCTTTAAGGGGGTTAACGGGATCACATGGAAAAACAGCAGCGCCGGGAACCGGATTATGCATTTATATTGACTGTTTTGCTGCTGTTGGGGATTAGCGTGATCATGGTGTTTAGCGCCAGCTATATTATTGCAGCTGAGAGCAGCCAGGGCGATCCCTATTATTTTCTGCGTCGCCAGGCCATATGGATCGGGTTTGGGCTGATTGGAATGTTTGTTTTTTCCCGGTTTCCCTACTATCGGCTGCGAAGGCTTTCTCCGGTTTTACTGGGGATCAGCTTCATTCTGCTGGTACTGGTATACATTCCCGGTATCGGGATAGAGATTAATGAAGCCCGCCGTTGGATAGGGATAGAATCATTAACCTTTCAACCTGCGGAATTTTGCAAACTGGTTTTTGTAATATTTTCAGCGGCATACATGAGCAGTCGCAGTATAAGACTGGAAAAATTTTGGTCCAGCAGTTTTATTCCCCTGGCACTGATGGGCATAGCTTTTTTGTTGATTTTCAAACAGCCTGATTTGGGAACAGGGCTGGTGCTGGCCGCAACCACAGTAACGGTGATATTTTTAGCGGGTCTTCCTTTTAAGCAGGCTGCCGGAATTTTTCTGGTATCACTGCCGGTGATGGTGGCCCTGGTTGTAAAGGAACCGTGGCGCATAAAAAGGTTAATCTCTTTTTTAGATCCCTGGGCTGATCCCAGTGATTCGGGCTTTCAGGCGATCCAGTCCCTTTTTGCCCTGGGCCCGGGCCATATTTTCGGGGTGGGCCTGGGTAGAAGTCGGCAGAAGTTGCATTATCTGCCGCTGCCGCATAACGATTTTATTTTTGCGATCATTGGAGAAGAACTGGGGTTTGTGGGAGCGGTTACAGTATTACTGCTGTTTTTTATACTGTTCTGGAGGGGGATCCGGATTGCCATGCTGGCCCAGGACAGTTTTGGCAGCCTGCTGGCGGCAGGAATTACCTCCATGCTGGCCATTCAGGTGTTAATGAATATCGCGGTGGTAACCTGTTCCATACCGGTTACCGGGGTAAATCTACCCTTAATCAGTGCCGGCGGCAGTTCGGTGTTTTTTACCCTGTGCGGGTTCGGCATATTATTAAATATCTCCAAACAGAGATGAGAATTGGGGCGGTAAAGTGAGGTTGCTGATAAGCGGAGGGGGGACAGGCGGTCA
>CAYXBB010000063.1:0-5250 GCA_964463285.1 uncultured Syntrophomonadaceae bacterium
CTTTTATAGGGAAGCCTGCTATGGAGGAACCGCCGTGGATCTATCGGTTATGTTGTTAAAATTGTCTAAAGGATTGCTGCTGTCGGTAGAAATATTCACGCTTACTTTGCTGTTCTCTCTTCCCTTAGGTCTGATAGTGGCTTTTGGACGGATATCCAACAATACAGTTCTCAAAGGCCTGATCAAGGTATATATTTCCATTATGCGCGGGACCCCTTTGGTCCTCCAGTTGATGGTGGTCTATTTTGGTCCTTACTATATCTTTGGGCTAACCATGCCTAGGGGTTATCGCTTTACAGCGGTAATCATAGGTTTCGTCTTTAACTATGCGGCCTATTTTGCGGAGATCTACCGGGGTGGAATCGAGTCCATATCGGTTGGGCAATATGAGGCTGCAAAAGTGCTGGGTTATAATCCTGTCCAAACTTTTATCAGGATAATATTCCCCCAGGTAATAAAACGCATCCTGCCGCCGGTAACAAACGAGGTCATTACCCTGGTAAAGGACACTTCTTTAGCTTATGTGATTTCCGTCTCTGAAATGTTTACCACTGCCCGAGCCATTGCCTCCGCACAAAAAACGGTGGTTTCTTACGTGGCGGCAGGAATTTTCTACTATATTTTTAATTTCATTGTAGCGACGGTCATGGAGCAACTGGAAAGAAAAATGAACTATTTTAGGTAGGGATGCCGGATTGAAATACCTTGAAATTAAAAACCTATACAAAAGTTTTAGCGGGCTTCAGATAATAAAGGGCATCTCCATTACCGTAGAGGAAGGACAGGTAATCGCGGTAATCGGGCCGTCGGGTTCCGGCAAGTCTACCTTGTTGAGATGTGCCACCATGCTTGAAACCATGGATTCGGGAGAACTGCTTTACCTGGGTGAATATGCGGTTAAAAATGGTGTGGATGGCAAAGCAGCCTATGCTTCCACTAAACAATTAAAGAGAATTCAGCGGTGCTACAGTCTGGTATTTCAGGATTTTAACCTGTTTCCTCACTATTCAGCTCTCAAGAATATAACCGACGCCCTGGTTACCAATCAGAAAATAGCCAATGATGAAGCCTTGGCTATCGGGCGGGAGCTATTAAGAAAGATGTCTTTATCTGACAAGGAAGATGCTTATCCCTATCAGCTATCAGGAGGACAACAGCAAAGGGTTTCTATTGCCCGGGCACTGGCCCTGAATCCCAAGGTGCTTTTTTTTGATGAACCTACCTCGGCCCTGGACCCGGAACTAACCGGGGAAATTCTAAAGGTAATCAGGGATCTGGCTGCGGAGAAGATGACCATGGTTATCGTTACTCATGAAATAAGTTTTGCCCGCGATGTAGCCGATCATATTGTATTCATGGATGACGGTGTAATTGTGGAAAAGGGCCCTCCGGAAGCGGTCATTAATAACCCGCAAAACGATCGCACCAGGGCTTTTCTAAGCCGGTTCGAGCGGTAACAACCATCTTAAAATAGTAGATGGAGGTAAAATGTGAAACAGGACCGGGTTTTCAAGGGCGATATTATTTTTACGCCAACACCGCAAAGATTCGAAACTTTAAAGGGCGGCCATATTGTGGTTTTAGGCGGCAAAGTGGAGGGTCTTTATGAAGAGCTGCCTCCATTATTTAAAGAATTGCCGGTTAATGATTATGGTCGGAGATTAATTATACCGGGGTTTGTTGATCTGCATGTGCATGCCCCCCAGTTTTACCAGACTGGTCTGGGATTGGCTCAAGATCTAATTCCCTGGCTTAATAGCTATACTTATCCATTAGAAGGGCGTTTTGTTGACCCGGAATTTGCCCGGGAGGCTTATTCGCGGTTTGTGGAGGAGTTGATCCGCCAGGGCACTCTCAGGGCATCTGTTTTTGCTACCATTCATAAAGAAAGCACCGGAATCCTGTTCAATCTACTGTCTACCCGGGGCCTCGGAGCCTTTGTGGGAAAAGTAAATATGGATCGCCACTGCCCCCATTATTTGCAAGAAGAAACCGCGAGCTCTCTTCGGGAAACAGAGAAGTATGTATCCGGATATGGAGGCCATCCCCTGGTAAAACCGATCGTGAGTCCCCGTTTTGCTCCCACCTCCTCGCCGACATTGTTGGAAGGATTGGGGCGCCTGGTGGATAGGTATAACCTGCCGGTGCAGTCTCACCTGGCTGAAAACAGAGAAGAAGTAAAGTGGGTTAAAAAACTTTTCCCCTCCCGGTCCACCTACGCCGATGTTTATTTCGCTTACGGCTTGCTGGGAAGGACTCCTACTTTGATGGCCCATGCCGTTCATTTGCAGGAACGGGAGCTGATGCTAATTGAAAACAATGCGGTCTGGCTGGTGCACTGTCCGGAATCTAATATCAACCTGATCAGCGGGATCATGCCGGTTAAGAAGATGTTGGACCGGGGTATTCTCCTGGGACTGGGTAGCGATATAGGAGCGGGCCATAATTTGGCGCTTTACCGGGTAATGGTGCGGGCGATTCAACTTTCGAAGCTCAGAAGTTTTTATGAACCAGAAAGCGGAGCCCTTACCGCAGCGGAGGTTTTTTACATGGGAACCAAGGGTGGTGGGAAATTTTTTGGCCAGGTAGGAAGCTTTGAACCCGGATATGCTTTTGATGCGCTTGTGGTAGAGGACGATCTGCTCGTCACTACCGGGTTATCCCTGGAAGAGCGGCTGCAAAAATTTCTTTACACCGGTGAAGCGAGCAACATCACAGCTCGTTTTGTAGAGGGAAAAAAATTAAATGTGAATTAGGAGTAAACTGAGGCAATCCGATAAATCTGTTTCAAGTTAAAAAGCCCCGGGTAAAAATATTCTGAGTTTTGCCTAAGACTTGCTTCTTAATAAAAGGTAATAATAGGGGGAACATGGAATATATCATGGAATATATCAATGGAGATGAGGAAAAAATTTAATCAACGAAGGGATGCTAAACATAGTGGTTGTTTCAATTACTCGTAACCGATTAACCTGAAAAAATAGGGTATTCGGTTTGAGAATGTTTCATCCCCTTCAGGGTGAAAAGGGGGTATTAAACATGAATTATATCTCACTGATCTGGCTAATTTTCCTTGCGGTTGCTTTTATCCCTGTTTGGAAACAGCGAAATTTGGAGGCAACCCGTTTAAAAATGATCCGTCAGTTTGAAAAAAAGCGAGGTTCAAGGCTCATTACTATTATTCATCGCCAGGAAGCCATTGCTTTTCTAAACATTCCCCTAACCCGCTACATCAACATAGAAGATTCGGAACAGGTTCTGCGGGCTATCCGCCTGACCCCACCTGATATGCCTATTGATATTTTACTTCATACCCCCGGGGGCCTGGTCCTGGCGACAGAACAGATTGCCCATGCAATCCGGAAACATCCGGCCAAGGTTACAGTTTATATACCTCACTATGCCATGTCCGGAGGGACACTTTTGGCTCTGGCGGCCGATGAAATAGTAATGGACATTAATGCTGTCTTGGGCCCCATAGATCCCCAGTTGGGTAAATATCCGGCTGCCTCTATCCTGCAGGCCGTCTCCCGGAAAGAAATTAATGAAGTAGATGATGAGACCCTGATCCTGGCCGATATGGCCCAAAAGGCCGTCAAACAGGTCCATGATCTGGTTTTGGGGATTTTAAAGGATAAAATGTCTCCGGAACAGGGTGAAGAACTGGCCCGGAATTTGACAGAGGGCCGCTGGACTCACGATTATCCTATTACTTGTGAAAAGCTGCAGGCCTTGGGAGTTAAGGTATGTGACGAACTGCCTGCGGGAATCTATTCCCTGATGGATTATTATCCCCAGTCGCCCCAGCGCCGCCCCACCGTTCAATACATTCCTGTACCCTACAGCCGAGAGAAATAAAAGAAGGGCGGAACGGGTAAGCACTACTTTTTTTCACCCGGGATCTTAAGTGACATTATCATAGGTTAACTACACAGGAGGAATGAAGGCTTTACTTTTTTTACGGTTCCAAGTAAAATTGTCATTAGTAAAGTACCATTAAGAATAAGTTGTGGTATTGAAGCCGGTATTAGTAACTAAACCGAGTTTGCAAACGTGGGGGTAGTTAGCGGCCTGGTGGCGCTCCTGGACTTCAAATCCAGTGGCAGGCGTGCTCCGTCTGCGGTGGGTTCGATTCCCATCTACTCCCGCCAAATTCATGAGGAAAGGCTGCTGCTCCTTTGTTGGAACAGCAGCCTTTTGAAGATCATGAAAATGTAAGGCATCCCTCAAGTGCCCTTGTGATGGGAACTCGAACCCATGCATCCAAGGGTGACTTTACAAAAAACACTTTTTTGAGGACAATTCCATTTTAGATCAAATCTACTTTTTAAACCTTTGGCTTTGGTAATCCCTCAATAGATTTAAGCGATTCGGCAATTTCCCGATCAGACATGACATAGTCGATAAGTTTCCCCTGCAGATAGGCGTCGTAGCCGGGAAGGTCCAGCAACCCGTGTCCACTCCAATTGATGAGGATTGTTTTTTCTTTTCCTTCTTCTTTTGCTTTGCGTGCCTCTTCAATTGCCAGGGCGATGGCGTGGTTGGTTTCGGGAGCTGAGATGTACCCCTCGGTGCGGGCCCAGATTATGCCTGCTTCGTATGCCTCCAGCTGGTTATAAACCCGGGGTTTAATTAACCCGTCCAGCACCAGCTGGCTGAGCAGAGGAGCCATGCCGTGATAGCGCAGGCCGCCGGCATGGATCGGGGCCGGTATAAAGCCGTGGCCCAGACTGTACATGGGTAACAGCGGAGTGCTGGGGGCTGTATCCCCGTAGTCGTAGACGAACGGCCCCTTGCTTAATACCGGGCAAGCGGTGGGTTCCACGGCGTAGATCTCCATTTCCCGGCCGTTAATTTTTTCCCTGATAAAGGGGAAGCAGAGCCCGGAAAAGTTGCTCCCGCCGCCGACACAGCCGGCGATAATATCCGGGTATTCGCCGATGGAGGCCAACTGTTGCTGTGCCTCCAGGCCGATTATCGTCTGGTGAAGCAGCACATGGTTTAAGACGCTGCCCAGGGAATAACGGGTATCCTTGGAATTAATGCAGTCTTCAATGGCTTCGCTGATGGCAATCCCCAGGCTGCCACTGTTATCCGGGTTTTCTTTCAGCATCTTGCGGCCGAAACCGGTATCCGGGCTGGGGCTGGGTACACACTGAGCACCCCAGGTTTGCATCATCAAGCGCCGGTAGGGCTTCTGGTGGTAGCTTACCCGGACCATGTAGACTTTACATTCCAGACCGAACAGGC
>CAYXBB010000064.1:0-4610 GCA_964463285.1 uncultured Syntrophomonadaceae bacterium
AATAAGCTCAATCCTGCCATTGTCCTGCTTCCCTTTCCGAACTTAACCCTGATTGAACTCTATGATAAAATAAAATAGCTTTGCGGGCTTTAAAACCCGCCCGCTCCGGCCGGGCGGGCGGGCATTGAACCGCGGAAGCCGGCAAACGCCCGGTTTCTGGCTTGCTAACAAACTGTGGGGGGTAATTGGCGATGGTGCTTTGGATTATCATTCCCATGGCTTTAGTATTTGCCGCTCTAGGGGCGGCGGTAAAATATCTAAAGTGCTACTGGCTGATCGCCGGTTACAATACCATGCCCCGTCATAAAAAAGAGAAGGTGGATGCGGCAGGGCTCGGCAATTTCCTGGGCAATTGGTTATTCGCCCTGGCAGGGCTTCTTCTGGCAGGGGGAATCCTGAGCCGGCTGGGATTGATCTATGCTGATCTGATCGGTTGGGCTATTTTTTATGGGGCCGTACTTTACATGCTGATGGGGGCCCAGCGTTTTGATCACAACCCGCGGACAAAGAGCGACCGGATTGTCTTATCCCTGGTTTTCGGGTCCTTGGCGGTGATCGGCCTGGCGGTCTTCATTTTCATTTTTTTAGGCAGTCTGTCCCCAAAGTCCCAGATAGAGGAGGGCTATCTGAAAATCGATGGGTTTTACGGCCTTAATCTGCCCCTCTCGGAGATCAAGGAGATCTCCCTTGAAGACAAAATGCCCCCGGTCATGAACAAAGCAAACGGTTTTGATGCCGGCCCGGTAAAGAAAGGCGCTTTCGAGGTGGAGGGGCTGGGCCGGGGCCGGCTGCTGATCCACTCCCCCCGGGGACCTTTTATATTTATCTTTACCTCCGATAGCTTTGTAATCATCAACTTCAAAGACCCGGAGCGAACCGGGAAGCTTTACGAGGAGCTATCCTCGGAGCTTGGCCGCGAAACGTCCGGGTTCCGCCCCTCCGTTCAAAATAGTAGAGGAGAACCTAGAAAAATTTCCCCCCTTCCGGGGTAAGACCAGGGTCCCCAGTTTCTCCTCCTTCTTCCAAAAAGGGGTCCTCAGTTCTCCCTCCTTTTAGGAGGGGTAGCCAGTTCTCCCCCCTTTATAAAAGGGGGGCGGGGGGGATTTTTCAATCCTCCCACCAGCGCAACGCTCACCGATAAATCATTCCTATGTATAATAAATTATACAAATAGAATATTATACTTGACACGCAGCATAGAATATATTACACTCGCCTTGATGTTCCATCACTGCTTCGATCTTGGATTGGGGGTGATCTGTTGGCGAAAAATCTAAAGTTCAAGTCTGCCCGGGCGGCGAAAGATATGTCCCAAAAGGAGGTGGCCGATGCGGTGGGGGTAACCAGACAGACGATCAATGCCATTGAAAACGGTGATTACAACCCCACGATAAGGTTGTGCATCGCCATTTGCAAATTACTGGGTAAGACGTTAAATGATATATTTTGGGAGGATGATCAACTTGAATAGACAGGGTCTTGATGAAATGCAAATCCAGAAAAAGAATAAAATCGGGGACCAAACCTTTCTTTTGCTCCTTTATCTTTTGCTTCTGGACGTCGGTCTTTATGGTTTCGGTTTCAGATGGCTGAGTTATCCCTCGAATATCATGTTCATTGTTACGTTTTGCTCTGCGATTTATGTTATCCGGCTGATCACCGCCAATGCCTTTGTCGGGCCTTCCGCGGAAAAACAGAATCCGATCATGAAGGCGTTAATTACCGTGGTCCTGGCAATAGCGGTTTCGGCAATTATTCTGGTGCTGTTGAAGAATGCAAGTTTCAGCAATCCCGCTCAGATCGATGAAATGGCTTCTCCCATATTATTTCTTACGGGTGCCGTGGCCATCGTCATCGCCGCGGTGACCACCATCATAAAATGCATCCAAAACAGGAATGACGGGGAATAAATTATTTGCCATGCTTATAAGAAGGGGCTCCGGTAAACCCATAAAATTTCCCTGGTTGCCGGGGCGGAATAATTCCCCACCCCGGTTTATTAATCATTTGTCAGATTCCCGTCTCCACTTACCGGAATGATCTCTCCTAGAAAAGTCGGTTCCGGCTTATAAATTACTGTAAGGAAATCCTTGGCCCGCGCCAAAACCTCTCGCGCCTCCCGGTACTCCTGCCCGGCATAGAGCTGCTGATCAGAGCATATCCCGTAGGCCTCCAATCCCAGCTTTTCCGCCACATACAGGGCGCGATACATATGATAACCCTGAGTTACAATTACCATCTTTCCCGCCTCGAAAATATCCCTGGCCCGGTAAAGGCTTTCATAGGTGGAAAACCCGGCGTGATCCATAAACACATCCTCCGAAGGGACACCGGCCTCCACGGCGAACCGTTTCATCACATTTACTTCGTCGTACTCTTTTCTACCGTGATCACCGGACATCAGCAGCTTGCCGGAAACCCCGCTTTCATAAAGCTCAATGCCCCGCTCCAATCGGTCCGAGAGCATCGGGGTAGGGACTCCGCCCTCCCAGACGCCGCACCCCAGGATCAGGATGCAATCCACATCCTGTAGTTTTGCCGCTTCCTCCGCCGAGAGGATCCCATCTTTAACCGTCGCCTTCATGTAACTGTTAATGCCTGTTACGAAAACAATCCCGGCAGCGGCCATAATAACCAGCAGCCATGCGATTTTTTTCAGGGGTTTTCTTCTTTTTTTCTTCAACAGGATCATCCTTATTTCTAATATATTATCCTCGTTTCTCCAAGGCCCTTCCGTCAATTTCTTGCCGTAGCGGCGTCGGGAAAATTCGCCAACCCCCGACAGGCGTGATTAAACAAAGTTTAGCAGACCTCCTCCCCGGGCGTCAATCGGTTGGCTTCTTCTACTCACAGGCTTCTTCATGTTTAAATTGCTGGGGGCACAGGGGTTTATAGGGAAACCGGGGGGATTATAGGCGAAAAATATGTAATCAAGAAGGTTTACCAATTCACAATAGCGAAATAGGTGCTAATATTCTAAATGGGGGGGGCTACCTATTGTGAAGCTTCCTGAACTGTTGGGGATAAATCGATCAAACCATTACAAAATGCTGGTCGTTATAGACAACAGCAAAAGCCCTCAAAGCCTAATTAAAGCCCTGGAGGACATCGGATGGAAAGCATTTAATGTAAACCGTGCCGTCCTTCGGCTGATGGGCGATGTGCCACCGGAAAAATTGAAGTTGAGGATAGCTGATAATATAAAAAAATGGGCCATCGGGTTACCCGACAAAGTGATTTTTTACAATGTTAACATTCTCTATTCCCCTGATTTAGGCAAATTGACCCCGATCGGTGCTTTCAAATACCGTTCCCGGGATAAGGAGATGGTCCTGATAATGGAAGGACAATTAATCGGGAACCGGCTGGTCTACTCGGAGCCGGGACGTGCCGATTATACAGAAATGGATGTGGGTGGGCTAATATGTGTTCTGATGGGGGATATCAATGTCTAAAAAAATAAGGGAACTGCTAAATTTTGAAAAGGTTAAAGAGGTTATCGATATTGATGCCCTCCCTGATAAGGAACGCATGGTGGGAAAATATGTAATTACCACTTCGATGGAAGAACACCTGGTCAATCTTTTTCAGGATTTCACTGATAGCACCCATAAGGCCGCCCAGATCGTTGGCGGTTATGGGTCCGGTAAATCTCACCTGCTAGCTTTTATTATTTCTGTTTTAATTGATGAAAAATTGCGTTCAAATATTCAAAACGAAAAAGTTCGCCAGTCAGCGGAAGCTCTCTCCCGCGATTTTGCCGTAGTTTATTGGGAGTTACAGCCTAATGATGTTGATCTAAGCGCTTATTTTTATGACAAACTGGGAATACAGCTAGCTGAAAATTATGGTATCCAAATAGAGTTACCTGAAACCCGGGTGGTTGATCATAAGAAAAATATTTTAACCATTCTTGATCAGGTAAAAAAGGATCATCCCACCCGGGGCCTGGTGGTAATTGTTGATGAGATATCCGATTTTCTCAAACAAAAAAATAAAGAGAAGATGAATCGGGATGTTCAATTTTTACGTGTTTTAGGGCAGGCGGCCCAGTCCTGTGATTTCATGTTTGTTGGTGCTATGCAAGAAGATGTATTCAGCAACCCAAAATATGTGGATGAGGCTGAAAGCATTGGTCGGGTGACTGAGCGTTTTGAGGTTATTACTATCTTACGTGAAGACATTAAACGTGTTATCTCCCGGCGGGTTTTAAATAAAACTGCGGAGCAGCGCTTAGAGTTAGGGGAGCTTTTCAATCAACATCTGCAGTATTTCCCCAATTTACGTTCTAATCTGGATGAATATATCAGCCTTTTTCCACTTCACCCCTATGTCATTCAAATTTTTAGTGAACTACCCTATTTTGAGAAACGGGGCGTTATCCAGTTTACTGTTGATGAAGTAGGGAAAATCCTTGACCATGATTTCCCCCATCTCATTACCTACGATCTGATTTATGATGAGATTTGTTCACGTCATACAATAAAAAATTTAGAAGGGGTTGCCCCTGTAGTTAACGCGGTGAGTACGCTGGATAGCAAGATCGACCTGTTAGAACAACGTCACCAAGAAACAGCCCGCCATCTAATTAAAGCTTTGGCGGTATTGAA
>CAYXBB010000065.1:0-4248 GCA_964463285.1 uncultured Syntrophomonadaceae bacterium
CGGTTAAGTACTATGTCAAAAATATTTATTCAAAACTTAACATTCAACGCCGGGGGGAGTTGATCGATCTGGTGGTCGAATAGAGGCTCTGGAGCATGGCCTTTCTTCTTATCCGGAAGATAACGGAAAATATTCCCAGGTGGCCGGGTGGGGGAGGAGCCCAGACCTTGCTTGTCGGTTCTCAAATTTAAAATATTTAGGAGAAGGTGGCGTTTATTAACAGCATTATTGCCCTCTGTCTGGAATTGATCAAAAATATGTCAGTGGTGATGGTTCTGGCCTATGTTCTCACCAGAACTAGGGCCTATGCCTCCATTATGGCCGGGGAAAAAATCATGCTTACCCAAAAGGTTGGGATGATTTTGATCTTCGGTTTTTTTTCTATTTACGGCACCTTGAGCGGCCTAGATTTCATGGGCGCCATCGCCAACATTCGCGATTTGGGGCCGGCTATCGGTGGCCTCATTGGCGGCCCGTTGGTTGGTCTGGGAGCGGCTTTGATCGGCGGGCTGCACCGCTACACCCTGGGGGGGATCACCTGCCTTCCCTGTTCCATCTCCACGCTACTGGCGGGTCTGGCCGGGGGTCTGATCTATCAATGCCGGAAGGGCAGATTTGTGAGCATTGCCGGGGCGGTTCTCTTTATGGTTCTGATGGAGTCCTTTCACATGGGTTTGAATTTGGCGCTCGTTAAACCTTTCCACGAAATTCTACCGATCATTAAAAACATTAGCTTGCCCATGATTTTGACCAATGCTCTGGGGATGGGAATATTTGCTTTTATCATTCATAACCTGATGAGGGAACGGGAAACGCAGCGCACAAAAGAACTCATCGAGAGCGAACTGAGCGTTGCCCGCGAGATACAGATGAGTATTGTCCCCAAGATCTTTCCACCCTTTCCGGAACGATCGGAACTCGATATATTTGCCGTCCTGGAACCGGCCAAGGAGGTGGGGGGGGATCTTTATGATTTTTTTATTCTTGATAAAAACCATCTCTGTTTTACAATCGGTGATGTTTCGGGGAAGGGTGTACCGGCCTCACTTTACATGGCTGTTACCAAAACCTTGATCAAAGCCAAGGCGGACGTTATGCTGGAACCTGCAGAAATATTACACCAAGTCAATAAGGAGCTCTGCGAAGATAACGATTCGGGTATGTTCGTCACCGTCTTCCTCGGCATCTTGAACATCTCCAGCGGAGAGCTGGTTTACAGTAATGGGGGCCATAATATTCCCTATCTCTATAGAGAAGACGGGGAAGTGGAGGTTTTGCCAAAGTTGCCGGGGATGGCCCTGGGGGTCGTGGAGGATTTTGGATATACCTCCGCCGGCCTCAAGCTGCAGCCCGGGGAAAGCCTGGTCATGTATACGGACGGTGTAACGGAGGCCATGAATCCGTCGGGGGAATTTTTGAAAGAAGATCGTCTGGAAAATATTTTGCGGGGAATGAAGGTCAAAACAGCTCAGGAGGAGGTTCAGCATATACTGCAAAACACTCAAAAATTTATGAATGGTGCCGGCCAGGCCGACGACATCACCTTGCTGGTGGTTAAATATAAGGGTTCAAAGAGGTTTGAATATCGTTTGAAAAACAGGCTGAAGGAGATTGAACCTCTGGCGAAAGCCCTCGAAGGCTTTGCCGCAGTCCACAATCTACCGGCCCAGTCGGTTTTTCAAATCAACCTCTCTTTGGATGAGTTGTTGACCAATACCATCAGCTATGGTTTTCCGGATGGCGGCGACCATGAGATTGTAGTTGAAGCTGTTTTGCAAGAAGATGGATTGGTAATTACCACCCGTGATGATGGCCTGCCCTTTAATCCATTGGAACGGACGGAGCCGGATATCAGCCAGGATATTGAAGAACGCCCGATCGGCGGTCTGGGCATTCACCTGGTGCGCAGCACGATGGATGAAATAGAATACCGGTGGGAAACGGGGGAAAATGTGTTGACCATGAAAAAATTAACCAGATAATATGACAGGGGGGTTATTCAGTGCAGATTACAGAGGATAAAAGGGAGCAGGTAACAATTTTGATGGTTGAAGGAAGGATCGATTCAATTACCTCGGGTACACTGGAGAAAAAAATCCTGGAGGTAATGAGCAGTGGCGAAAAGAATATGGTGATTAATTTTGCCGGTGTGGATTATATCAGCAGCGCCGGCCTGCGGGTATTGCTGATGGCGGCTAAAAAGAGCTCCGCCCGGGGAGGAAAACTGGTTCTGGCCGTCCTTGGTGCCAATGTCCAGGAGGTTTTTGATATAGCCGGCTTCATCGGTATTTTCACCATTGTGCCCTCTCAGGAAGAGGCGGTGCAGTTATTTTAAGCAACGGAGACGGCCATCGGAGGCCGGAAAGCGAAGGTGTTTTATGTCCAATAAAGCGCATTACGATTTTTCCCGGGAGTCGGATCTCAAAGGGCGCCTTTGGAAAGCGGTTAAAAAAGAATACGCCAAAGATAGAAAAGAGCAGCGGCTCGATTTGAGCGAAGATGATCTGGCGAAGGTGGCTGCCGCCGGTGATTCGGCCGGCAGCGAGCACTGCCCCCTGGCGGGCCGAAACTACGAAAACTGCGCAATCTGCGCCAGTTACGTCGGCGGTATTTGCCTGGCGGGATATAGGCGGGGCGGAGGTAAATAAAGCACATGTACGACTTTACCCTACCCTCCGAATTCGAGCAGATGTACACGGACTATTTCCCCAAGGTCTATAACTATATGTTTTACCGGTTGTTGCACAAGCAGGACAGCGAAGATCTGGTGAGTGAGGTATTCTTGAAGGTGGCGCGGAACATCTGCCGCTTTGATGCACAAAAAGCTTCCTTCAGCACATGGATTTTCACCATCGCGCGCAACACCTTGATTGACCATTTGCGCCGGCGCAAGATCAACCTTTCCCTGGACGATTGCGCTGAAACGATGGCGGTCGATTCCGCCGAACAATACGAAGCCATCGAGAACGGGGAGCGCAAGCTGGTCTACCGGGCCTTGATGCGTCTCGATGACCGCAGCCGCCACATTCTGGCCCTCAAGTACTTTGCCGAGTTGAACAACCGCGCCATAGCCAGGCTGACCGGCGTCAACGAAAGCACCGTATCGACAATTTACCTGCGTGCCCGCGCAAAAATACGCAAATTCCTGGCGGAATATCAGGAAAATGGCGAGTGTACTTTACCTATTCCGGGCAGTAAGCCTTCCGGCCCTTAAAGCCGCGGATTTCTGTGCAGATCCAATTCTACTCAATGGTTAAAAAATCGGCAAAACCGGTTATGGTGAAGACCTCCATAATATCTTCGTTGACATTCTTGATGATCATTTGGCCCTGCCTGTGCATCACCTTTTGGGCGGCGAGCAGAACCCGCAGCCCGGCGCTGGAGAGATAATCCAGGCCGGCGAAATCGAAAATCAAATCGGTCCTACCGCCGACCGACGCCTTCAGTTCAGCCTCTAGCTGCGGGGCCGTGTTGGTGTCGAGCCGGCCGGTCAGGACGATGGTCAGCCGCGTGCCGTCGCTTGCTTGGTCAATTTTCATGAGCCGCTCCTCCGTTTCATGGGGCTTTTTGCCAACATTTTGTTTGCCTGGTTATGAAGCAGGCGGCAGGAGGTTAGCGGTAACCTCCTGCCGCCGGATCGCTTAAGTGTGTGCCCTATGTCGTTTAGGAAAAGCTGCCGTCCTCTTTTATGGTTACTACGCCGCCCCTGGAAGCGTAATACCGAAAACTCAAATTAATAACGTTCAAATATTCGCCGGCTTCATCCCGGATGTGATTTTTCACCGCGTCAAAGTTGGTGCCCCGGGCCGTAATCGCAGCCTTTAACGGTTCCATTTTGGCCCAGATATCGTTCATCTTATCGCCTTTATACCATTGGATGGTGATATCGCCTTTAACATCGATGGCTCCGCCGCCGCCGGCCACGGCGCCCAGCTCTTCATCGGCCATCTCCAGGGTGTCTTTTTTCTCAAAGAACTCTTTGGCCTGATCGGCGGTTATTTCCACGCCGTTTGCAGCGGCTAGGGACAACACTTCCTCTACTGTTTGGGCTGCTTTCATCTTTTCAAACAACTCGCTCATGTTTTCTCTCCTTTTTAATTTCAATAATTTTGTTCTTACGGCGATGATCGGATCGCCCCCCGGCTCTCTTGTTTTCAACCACCTCCTTAAGGGCGGTGGGCGGGCGTTGCCGCGGCTTAGAAGATGCGGCCGTCCTCATTTATGATTACCTGGCCGGCGAAGGCAGCG
>CAYXBB010000066.1:0-4079 GCA_964463285.1 uncultured Syntrophomonadaceae bacterium
GGGCGGGTTCCGCCCCCCCCGGCGGCAGATGTACCTGGTTATGGCATGTTTCTCGATTTCCCTGAACCGGTAGGGGCGGGGTTCCACCCCCGCCCAGAAAGGTACGGGGACACACCTGCACACATAGGTATGTCCCCGGTTGTTCGCTTCATCCATTAAATTCCCCCCGCCCCTTCTGCTTCTAAAGTATTATGCCGCCCATATTAGTTAATAATATCCGCCAGCACCCAATGTTTTCCGGCACCCTCCCGCCTCCCTGGCGCCGGCAACACTCCCCAATGATATCGGGTAAATGGAGTGAAGGGAAAACCAGTTGAGCAGGAAATTCAAGCGCCGGCAGCGAATAACCCGGTATTCCCGAAGAAAACCATTATCCCCCCACTTTGACGGGGAAATGGGAAATGTAAAAGCAACCCGGCTCCCCCTCTCCCTTGACGAAACGGGGGAGGTTGGGTGGGGGTAAGAATGAAAAAAGAGGATGGGGTAATAATCAAAATACTCAGGAGGCCATTGATCGGTGAAACCGCTGCACGAACTGCTTAATTCCATAAATATAACCGGCCGGTCCGCTAGTCGTAACCTGCTTTTGCCGGTAAACGGTTTGGCCTACCACTCGGAGCGGGTGGTCCCCGGAAACCTGTTCGTATGCATCAAGGGCTTTAAAACCGACGGTCATCTTTACCTGCCGGAAGCTGCCCGCAAAGGCGCTTGCGCCGCAGTGGTGGAAGAGCTTCAACCCGGGGTACCCCTTCCGCAATTCAAGGTGCCGAACAGCCGCCGGGCCCTGGCGGCGCTGGCAGATTGTTTCTATGACCATCCCTCCCAAAAATTAACCGTCATCGGGATCACCGCCTCCAACGGTAAGACTACCACCGCCTTCATGACCAACTCTGTCCTGGAGGAGCACGGGTTAAAAACCGGTCTGGCAGGCACGGTTATCGTGAAGGTGGGAAACACAATCCGCCCGGCGGCACTGACCACTCCCGAATCCCTGGACCTGCAGGCACTGTTTTACCGGATGGCCGCCCAAAAGGTAGATTGCGCCACCATGGAAGTCTCCTCGGCGGGGCTGGAGCTGCACCGGGTAGATTGCGTGGATTTTGATATCGTGGCCCTGAACAATATCAGCCGGGAACATATAGACTTTCACGGTTCCTTTGATTCCTATTTTAATACCAAGTCTACCCTGATTCGCGAGCGCTCGCCCCGACAGTGGTCCATATTCAACCTGGATTGCCCTTATACCGCCTCCCTGGTAACGCAGACCCCTGCCCGGCCGGTGACCTACGGGCTAAAATCTTCCGGCGGAGACTTTCAGGTGCGCGACCTCGACCTGTCCACCGGCCGGGCCCGCTTCCTGGCTGAGCTGACCAGACCCCTTTCTCTTAACCGGGGAAAAATCCTGCCCCCCCAAACCATCCCCCTGGAACTGTCGGTGCTGGGGCTGCACAGCGTCTACAATTCCATGGTGGCAATCATTACCGGACTGCTTTGCGGGGTACCGGTACCCACCGTCCAGCGGGCCCTAAAAAAATTCAGAGGCGTGGAACGCCGGTTTGAACTGATTTTTGACCACAAGTTTAAGGTAATCGACGACCACTTTGCCAACAGCGGCAATATCGAGGTTACCCTGGAAACCCTTAAATTCATGGATTATCACCGCCTGCATATCGTCTATGCCATCCGCGGCGGGCGGGGAGTTACCGTAAACCGCGAAAGTGCACAGGCCCTGGCCGGATGGGCCCCGGCGCTGGGGCTGACCGAAATTATCGCCACCAGCAGCCGCTATCAGGTGGAAGAAAAGGATGTGGTCACTGACGAGGAGCTCTCGGCATTCCTGGAAGTGATGCACAAAGCGGGGATAAAGGTGCAGCATTTTGACGATCTGGCGGAGGCCATCGCCCGGGGACTCTCCCTCACCGGGGAGGGGGACATTTTGCTGTTGGCCGGCTGCCAGGGGATGGATCCCGGCGCCAAAATTGCATTAGAAATGATCCACCGCCAAAATCCCCACTTGAAACGAGAGAAAGTGCTCGGCGCGTTGCAAAATCGGGTAGCCGGGATTTAATTTTTATTCCCTTTACTTTAATAGATCTTCAAGATTAAAGGCCCATTCCCATTTAGTAAATCCACTTTCTTTTTATATTCCGGGTGCTGACCCAAAACAACCCGAAACTGAAAGCCAGCAGCACTGTAAAGCTGATCCAGAGCTCAATGATCCCGGAATTATTAATAGAATCCCTGATAATATCCGCCCCGTAGGTCAACGGCAAAATATAAGACAGCGGCCTGATCACCGCCGGCAAATTATTGATAGGGATAAACAATCCGCACAGAAACATCATCGGGAAACGGAAAAAATTTGAAAAGGTTTGGGCTTCAAAGGCCTCGCTCACCGAGACGGCAATAAATAAGCTCAGGAAGGTGGAGGTTACCGCAATAAAAACCACCCCCAAAAATACAACCGGCCAGTTGATACTCGACAGGTCGGCTAAAAAAAGGGCATACAGCACCGGTATAAAGGCGTTGATGATTCCAAACAAGATCGCCCCGGTAGTCTTGGCCAGCATCAGCAAATTCAAACTGATCGGCGCCAGCAAAAGTCGCTCAAAGGAGCGGCTTCTTCGCTCAAAGGTAATGGTCACCGAAAGCATGGAGGTGGTTCCAAACAAGATGGAGAGGGCCATGACGCCCGGAAGAATACCCCGGATATCAATCGCACTGCCCGATCTTACAAAAAACATCAGGGTCCACGAGATGGGGAAAATAATGCCCCAGCTGATATTTGGGGGCTTGAGATAGTAAGTCTTCATATCTTTCAGCAATATATTCCAAAACGCAATCAGGGCGGTCATTTTTTCCGGCCCCCCCTTTCTTTTTCTTTTTTCATCCGGGCAATTTCAATGCCGGTGATCCGCACAAAGACATCCTCCAGGGTGGGGCGGATAATTTTAGCCTCATACACCGGCAGGTGGGAATCCTCGAAGAATTGGATAAACCCGGCGATGGCCGTCTTTTTTTCGGGAATAATTCTCAGCCTGTGGTGATCAATTCGATTAACCTTGACCCCGGGGAAAGCCTTAACCAGGGCCTTATCAAGAGCAGATTCATAACCTTTTACCCTACTATTCCCGGAGGAATTTCCCCCGCCCCCTCCTTTTTTCTGAAAATTAGCCCCCTGCCTCTCTTTTCCAGAGGTGCCTTTCCCTTTCACCTCTTCATCAAGGGTATTTTCCGCCTTCTTCCCTTCACCAAGGGCATCGTCTGTCTTCTCACCTTCACCAGGGGTATTTAAATCCCCCTCCCCCAGAGTAAACTCGATGATGTACTCTTTTTCATCTTCTTTCATAAGGTTGCCTACACTATCCACCTTGACCACCTTTCCATCCACAATAAACCCCACCCGTTTGCAAAGCCTCTCTGCTTCCTCAATATAGTGGGTGGTCAGGAAGATGGTAGTCCCCCGGTCATTAAGATCCTTGATCAGCTTTCTAATTTGTCTCGCGCTCTCCACATCAATACCGGTGGTAGGCTCATCTAAAAAAAGGATCCGGGGATCATGGATAATCCCTGCGGCAATGGTCAGCTTTCTTTTCATACCCTTGGAAAAGGCCTTAAAAGGTCGCTTGCCTGTTTCGGCAAGACCAAACTGCTCTAAAAGCCGATGGGCCTTTCTCTCGCGTTCTCTTTTCCTTACGCCATACAGGGATGCACAAAAAGCTAAATTATCATATCCGCTCAAATCATCATAAAGATTGCTTTCATCAGGAACAATGCCGATCATTTGCTGGACCTCGGCAATCTCCTTGATGCCGTCCCGGCCGTTGATCCGAATCGATCCGCCCGTGGGCCGGGCCAGGCCGGTTAACATGTTGATGGTGGTGGTCTTGCCCGCGCCGTTTGGCCCCAGAAAACCAAAAATTTCTCCGGGCTCAACCGAGAAGTTAATGTTTTTAACCGCTTGAAAATCACCGAAATGTTTGCTTAAGTTTGTAACTTCCATAATACTAATACTAGTGCTCAAAATTTTCCACTCCAATATCGCAATAAGTTAACAGGAGCTCCGTCCCCGCGTTAAC
>CAYXBB010000067.1:0-3946 GCA_964463285.1 uncultured Syntrophomonadaceae bacterium
ATGAACAAAAAGCCGGCCATCATAAGGGGAAATATCCACCCGGCAGAAGTATAGGTCTTGCGGGAAGGTCCCAGGTTATATCCGCCCCTAAGAAATCTCGTCCCGATCCAGATACCGGCAACCAGACCGAACAACCCCGGAATGGCGTTCCAATCACCTCCGGCCAGACGAAGCAGCGCTCGCCAGGGACAGCCCAGAAATATTAAGGCGCCGATCATGGCAAAAACACCGAGGATAAATCTGACAAGCGGGGCCGAACCGAGACGGGGTCTAAATTCCTTAAACAGGTATGCCGCCCCGAAAGAGCCGAGAACAAAACCGATAATTTCCGGGCGTAAATATTGGACTACCGGAGCCCGGTGCAAACCGAGCGCCCCCGTAGCATCCCGCACGAAGCAGGCCACACAAATACCCATATTCGCCGGATTCCCCCAATACTGCAACAGTGAAGCCAAGATACCGATGGCCAAACCAACGCCAATAATACCCCTTTTGGTGGCCAATAGATTCTTCATCGTATTACTACCCCCTGTCTTATGTTGACTAGTTCGGTAATTATGAGAGAAAGTCTATTAAAAGTATAGAAGCATTTTGGAGATAGGGGAAATAGGTTTTCTCAATGAGGAGGATGCAGTTATCGGCAATCACAATAACGGGGTACGACACTAACGAGCCGATTTGAAATGGTTGCAGGTTAAAGATCAAGAAATATGATCCGGCCCGGTCGTAATTTAAAACCTGTCTGGTCATGATTGCCCGGGGATGGCCAATGAAAATTTGTAAAGGAGCAGGAACGAAGAGATCAATACCTACTATTTCCATCTTAGGGGTTTTAATAGTCGTAACATTAAAACAGCTTTTGCATGGACAAAATATCCGTCCACGCATTCCCCAGCACCTCTAAGGACCAAAAAGGTTTGATATTGCTTTCCAATATATAATCAATAAAACTTGATCGCAGACAACCAGTACCGTTGTCTTCAGGCCGACGGTGGGAACGTTGACGTATGGATGGGGGCGTGCAGGTGCCCCCCGGATTTTATTACTCCAAGTTAAGCCTACGGTTAAGAATAAAAAAGGTCAATATAAAATAGACAATGGCCGGCACAATCGCCGGGAGCAGGGCCGAGGAGACAAAATAAAGGGTACAGTACCAAGCGAAGGAGGCGAGCAGTTATTGCCCAATGTTAAAATCTTGTTGATTAATATGGAACCAACTCCGCTGTTTGATCGCTCAGGAGCCGTTTTTGGGGAGGCCCAATCGAAAACACCCTTAACGTATATTCGCTAGGGCCACGAAAAGCGCTGGCCTGAAAATTTGTAGTGACAATAGTTTTACCCTTATCTTCTTCCATCATAAAACCCTGATCTCCAAATTCCTCCCCATTTTCAGCAATGAGTTTCATTTGAAACAGACCTCCCGAGCCTTCAACCTTTGTGTTAAGGGCAAAGGTAATATGAAAGCAGGTAGGTGCAGACAGGGCGGAAAGGACCTCCAGATCCGGGGACTGTTTTTGCGCCCTATATTTAACTATTTCTTCTCCAAGGTAGCCATCTTCATTCAGTGCCAAATTCCATTGGCCGTCAATCTCTTTTAGTTTATTGTTCGCAGTGAAAAATCTTATGGTTTCTACTTCCACGACCGCCTCCCTGAGTTTTGGTATCCGTCCTTTAATCGATTCCAGTACTACATAAAACTGAATTTCCGATTTTACATAATCAATATCTTTGACCATTGAAAAAGAATTAATGACATGGGGAAGCGTACCAGCTTTTAACGGCTTTGTATCGGGTATTATTTCAGTAATATATGTGCCGTCGCCATTTTTAACCCTGAAGTCCAGGTTCACCTCATCTATCCCCTGCAGAAGATCCGCATCCTCAAATCCGGCGGTCATGATAAACGCCATTTTGTAGGCATCGTACAGGTAACCATCAAGAGAGAACGCTATATTCTTATCGGAAGCTTCGCTGTCGATCGGCTTCAGCAGCCCTTCATCCACTATTTTTCCAATGCCCGCATCCCTAAACCCCAAAAAACCTTTGATGCCGGCGATTACCGAGCTGTTGGCAGCCAACATTCCCAAAACAAGGATACAGGCAGCGGCAACCAAGCCTTTTTTCCAAAACATATTAACCCTGGCCTTCTTTCTATATTTTTTTATTTCACCATAAGTGTTGTCAAGGGCAGTTCTGACAGCCGCCGGAATTTCCTTATTATCGTGGAGAACCTCATATATTTTTTTCTCAAAATTATTTTCCATAACTAAAAAAGCCCTCCTCACCGTAATATTTTTTTCTTAGGGTTGTTCTTGCCCTGGAGAGCCTGGACTTTATGGTTCCTTCAGGTTCTTTTAAATAATCACCGATCTCTTTTGTGCTCAGTCCTACCAGGTAATAGAGGATAACAGCTAATTTGTAGTCGTAACCTAAACTGTTGATGGCCTCGTTTAATTCAATCTTTAGGAATTCATTGCCACAATATTTATGGGGTAGAATCTCCTCAACGCAAACAATTCTTTTGTTTTTGCGGAGGATCTCAAGGCAGGTATTGATTAAAATTTTACAGATCCATGTTCTAAAATATTTTTCATTTTGCAGGGTATTGATCCTTTCAAATGCTTTCATTATGGCCTCTTGCATCGCGTCAGCAATATCTTCATCACAATTGAGAAGCCTTTTTGCAACACCGTATAGTACATCCTCATACTGTTTTACAGCTTTAACAAAAGCCTCCCCATCGCCCTTTTTTGCCTTTTTTACCAGATCGTTCAGCTGATCCACAATTTTGCCACCCCCCGGCTTTGCTTCTACCGTATTAGAGGCAAGGGGTGCATAAATGGTTGCATTGAACCTTAAATACTGATAAATTATTTATTTTGTAATCTCGATTTCACCTAGGGCCTGGCCATTTTGACCGGGCGTAGGACGTAGGCTGATTTGCCTATTAGTCCATTTAACCCTAGAGGATATTTCACCCATTTGGCGAATCAGGGGTTACTGGGAATAATCCATCGGAGCATAAAAGATGCAGCGAAAAACTTCGGGAGTGATTTCTGCGATAAAATAGGGAGGGGAAAATAATATGGATGCATTTGAAACCTTTGTTCAAACCGGGGATTGGAAAAGCGAAAAACATGTGCCGATTCTACACTTTCCTGAGAGTGTAAAAGCAGACAAGGATTTTGAATTAAAAATCTCCCTGGGTGATGCTATCAATCATCCCAACACCTTTGAACATTATATATCCTGGTTTAAGGTATATTATTGGGCTAAAGAGGCCAAATTTCCGGTGGAATTGGCCACCGTCGATTTTGCCGCTCATGGTGAAAACGGAATTTACACCGATTATAAAACTGCAATTCAGGTTAGGCTGTCTAGAAGCGGCACCATCTATGCCCTAAGCTACTGTAATATCCATGGGCTATGGGGTAACCAATCCAATATATTGGTGGAGTAAGGGAACCTGTTGCCCGAGCGGTTTCAAAAGATTTGTATATTTGTTAATGAAGGTTTTCTCTTATTTGCAATTACTGCTATTAACATGGGTGTAGCAAGTTGCCGTTTTTTGTTTATTTGTTTGGCATACCCGGAATAACCGCTGTTGATATCAACTTTGGCGGGATGATCTACGGATTTATTAGATTCTATGCCCCCATGATTTTAGGTTGACTCAAAAACGAGGATAAATTGGTTTTCTTCCTGTCAATGAGATAGAAGTGGGTCTGGCAGCAGACACCACGATCCAGCTTCAGATGTATGCTCCATTGATCGTCGGTGCCGCAACATTGCTGGGAGAAAGCCTGGGGGCATCGCTGATGATAATTAGGTTAAGCTAAAAGGCCCGGGTGGGCAGCCGCCCTGGGAACTTGTTGAGCCTCCTCCAGAGGCGAAAAGGTATCGCGGGCCATGGGATATGGCCCGCGATTTTGTTAAAAAAGACCCG
>CAYXBB010000068.1:0-3741 GCA_964463285.1 uncultured Syntrophomonadaceae bacterium
TCGCTCCAAACTGACCCCGCCGAGTCAGTGGAGCCACCGCCAGCAAAAACTGTTTGATTTTTACCGGGAACTGATTGCCCTCAGGAAGAACCACCCGGCGTTGAAAATACCCGATAAGGATAGCCTGAAAATAAGGGTTTACCCGGAAACAAAGATGGTAAAAATTAACCGCACGGACCCCCATCGGGGCACAGGCCAAAATCTGAGCGCCTACATCAACCTGGGATCGACCCACTTCCCCCTTGATTCCCCCCTACCCTCCCGACAACGGGTGCTCCTCGATTCGGAGTGGGCCAGGTTTGGAGACCGAAGAGAGGCCGCCGCCGGTGAACAGGTTCTGGCCCCCGGACAATTTATCCTCCTCCAGGATTCAACCGGTTGAATGCCGGATAATCTTGGCAAATTGCGGCTCCCCGGTTTCTTCTACCTGCAGGGAATTAAAATAACTTTCCATTTCCGGTTCGGTGGCCGAGTCCACAAAATCCATCAGGGAAGGGAACAGCGGAGGATACTGCCGGTAAAGGTAAGCGTACATTTTATCCACCATGAATTCCACCTCCGGCACCTCCCCCCAGATCTTCTGTATACCCTCGGTAGCCATAAATAGGGCCTGGGAATAATCCTGTAAGAGTGAAATAAACTGCTTCAGCCAGGGAACCAACACTGTCCCCCGGTCCCGATTTGCGGTGTACATCTGCCCGGCTTTCCCCTGCGCCACCTGCCGCCAGTGGTTAACCTCCTCTATCAGCCGGTAAGCCTGCGAAAGATCGGCTCCTTTTTTCGCCATGTACTTCTCCAGGCCGTAGCGAAGGTAATCCAAACGGCAATCGATAAACACCTTCAATATCTCTGTTATCCCCAGGATCAACCGGGGGTCGATCCCTATCTCCCGCCGGTTGAAGATCATCTCTGCGGGATAGAGGTCTATTTTTTTAAGCAGGACCCCGGCCAGCAGGTAGCCGTCCAGGCAGGGCCGCTTTTGCCGCCCCTCGGTAGGCCGCCACCCCCAGTTGCAGGCCCTTTTCATCAATCTCAGATAGATTACGGCCTGGGTATCCAGATCCTCCCGAGCCAGGTCGTAACCCGTACGGGCCAGCCTTTCCCCATGGCCGGCGCAGTTCAACCTGATGTTGAAAATTTCCAGCAGGGCATCAAAAATTCCGCAGTAATATTTACCATTCTCCCAGAAACAGTGGGGCCGACGAAAAAGCCCCGTACCCTGTTTGCTGTAATTGTCGGTATCTCCCACTCCCGCAGGGGGATAGTGGCCGTCGGCCCGGAGCACCACCCGGATCTCCGGAGCCCAATTGATCTCCTTGAATTTTATCTCCGGCAGCCTGCTTAAGCCCTCATTTTTTAACACCCGGTCGATATACTGATCGGGGGTAACAAAGTTCAGGCGATATTTGCCCCGATCTTCTACTTCTATATTCTGCCAGGCCCGAATCAGGATCTCAATTGCCAGATCCCCAAAATCCATCAGCTCCAGATCCTGGATGTAAACCAGGATCGCATCCGGGGGAGCCTGGTTTAGCTCCTGCCGGATTACCGCCTTGTAAAGTTCCACCCCTTCTTCCAGGTTGATCGGAAATCTTTCCAGCTGACCGGTGAGGTATTCGTTGAAAAACACCGGGTAATCCCCCAGCCTGTAGCCCTGATTTTTTACTTCATCCCTTTTCATCTTGGTGATGGGACGCCATATCTCCTGGGATATAGGGAAGTTACGAGGAAGAGCCAGCAGGTTCCGGCGGGGAGTCTTTATAATAAACGGGCGGTAGAGATAATCCTCCCCCGTCCCGGTTACCTCAAAAGGCACTTTGTCCGGTTCCAGGTGGGGAAATATCAGGTAATCAATATTGGCCTCCAGGATCCCCTCCAATTTGTCATGACTGTACGAGGCCTCCGCGGGGAAGAGCCCTTTATACTTAGGGTGAGGAATTTCCAGGAAATTATGAAGGTACTGGGCATTCCACATTATCTCCTGGGTAACTTCACCGGCAGTCAACAGCGAAATATGGGCATGGTGAGCATGGCCGTAAATCGGATAAAGGCGCCCCCGGCGGTACTGCTCGGCCAGGCGTTCCAGAATATCGGGCTCCACCTGGCTCAACTGCTGTAGAAGTTCGTTGCTGTACTCCACACAGACCGGTGCATTTAACAGTTCTCCCAGTCTAATTCCCAGGGAGTATACATCTCTGCCTTCCTGCTTGCGTTTTTTTATGTAATTTTCGTCGATGATTGTCCCCTTCATGGGGTTTCCCTCTTCCAGATAGGAGAGAAATGTTTCCGGAAGATCCCATAACAGTTCATGGGCATGAAAAGCTATAATGATATAAAGATCTTTCAACCGCACAGCCCCCTTTTAAACCGTAGCCTAACGTTTTACTTTTCCCCGGTAAGGAAAACTTAAACCTTGGCTTTATCCTGTAAGGGGTGCAGTCCGCTGATCCACCCAAAAGTAACCTCTAAGGCTAACACCGGATCAACCCGACCGGTTTTGATCTTAAGATCACAGTCATGAAGCATTAAAATGATGTCTTCCAGGGTCCGCCGACTATATAAAGACGCCTGCCGGTGAAGTTTTTGGGCTACAAACGGGGGAACCCTCAGTTCCTCTGCCAGTTGTCGGGGGTGGGTTTTTGCCTCCAGAAGATAGCAGGTTTCCAGGATTAATCGGAAATGGCGGGTGAGCATAAAAAATATTTTCAAGGGCGGCTCCCGGTGCCGGAGCAACCGGTTAAGTCGTTCAAGAGCGGCTTTTCCATCGCCTTCCGCCAGAGAATCGGTTAATTTAAATACATTACCGGGAGAATCAATTGATTGCAACTCCTCCACTACCTGGAGAGTTATTATCGGTTCATCTTCTCCCAGGAAGGTGATAAATTTTTGAAGCTCGTTGTAAATATGCCATAAGTTATTATCCCCTTCCAGGAGAATCAGATCCAGTGCCTCCCGATCTATTTTTTTCCCGGCCTGTTTCACCTGGTCGCTAATCCACCGGGCTAGCTCACCGCCCCTGAGGGGAGCACATTCCACCACTACCGCTTCTTTATCAAGTTGTTTGAACCATCGTCTACGCCGGTCCACCGCCGTCGACAGCAGCACCAGTATGGAAGAAGGAGAGGCGGAGGAATTCTCCCTCTTCAAAAAAGACCATAACGGTTCCCACTGCTTCTCCCCTGCTTCCCCCTTCTTCGGTTTGGATTTGGATCCGGCCTCCGGCTGCTCCCGGGAAATTCGGGCCACGGGCGCCAAACCGGGAAGCTGATCCAGCACCAGCAGCTTCCGGGAAGCAAAAAAACTGGAAGTTTGCAACCGGGAAAGGGCTTCCGGCAAGGGTGCGCCCTCCCCTTCCAGTTTCTCATATCCGTGAGTGGATTCTTCTCCTAAATATTGCTCTTTCAAAAGAGCAATCAGATCTTCTCTTAAAAAAGGTTCCTCTCCAAATATAAGATATACCGGAAAAAATTTACCGGCCATAATCTGGGATTTGGCTTGTCGATAGTCGATCACGCGGATCCCCCTTATATTGCTGGATTTCGCTTCTATTATATCTTATTTATTCGCCATCGGGGACCATGAGGATCGGTCGGCAGTAACCGAGTTTTAAAGCCCCCTTGCAAATTTTATTCAAGCCGGCCTGCCCACACTTCGACCGGTCGTATTTCTTGTCTGTAAATTTGCCGGTTTGCAAATTGAGCTTGATCTTGTAAACATAAATTGATATGCTGGATCTTGCAT
>CAYXBB010000069.1:0-3277 GCA_964463285.1 uncultured Syntrophomonadaceae bacterium
ACCTTTTCCAGGTGCGCAGCATCGGTAAGAAACCGCTCCCCCAGCCACTCCCTTGGAACATCCCGGTAATCCGAATGATGAACCCGCCGGCCGGCTTTCGGAACCTTCGCTTCCTGGTTCACCCAGCTGCGCCCACTTTTGGGCGGGTTGTAGCTGTAATAGGAAATCCTCTTCTTGTCCTCACCCCGAAACAGTGACTGGAGGATGTTACGGATCTCATCCATGCTGGCGAACTGGTCCAGTTCTTCAAACCAGGCATATTTGATATATCCGCGGCCCAGGTTTATGGATTTGAGTTTCTTCGGATTATCTGCAGCCCTGAATACGATCCTTTGCCCGGTGGGCAGATAAATGATCTGCATCGGGCTGACTTGAAATTTAAAAAGATGGGTTATTCCCATCTTCGCCGCGGTCCATTCAAACTGACCATAGACTGTGTCCCTAAGCTCATTCTGGTAGCGCCGCAACACAACAGCATTGGCATCCTGATCCCGTATGAGGCCCAGCAAAATCTCTATACTGACAAAAGTTGATTTGGTGGAACCCCGGCCGCCTTTAAGCCAGTATTCGCCATGGGCACCAACCTTAAGCTCTTGATGCAACCCATAAAACGACGAGGCGATCAGCTCAGAAAGCCTAATCTTCATCTTCATCATCTTCGATGTCGTCAATGATGCGGACCCCCACGGAGGCATCAAGATCCATGCGGTCCGTGAACAGACTGTATCTTTTCCCGAGCAACTCCGCTGCCTTAACCCGGTCCTTTACGTATGGAAGCTTCTCCACTGTCTCCGGGCCGGCCTCAGTAAAGCCCACTATTTCTTCTATTTCTTCCCCTCGCATAACCGCCGTAAGATACTGCATTACCTCTGTTGCATCAGCAATGCGGGCATCTTCAAGTTCTTTGAGCCGCTTCTCGATATAGTCCTGAATATATGGCTTCGTCAGGTTCTCCGCCCCTATCCCCCGGGCTGTCCTGGGGCTGTAGCCAGCTCGCCTGGCACTCTCGGCGGCGTTACCGGTCTCGATATAAAAATCCGCGAAGGCTTTCTGCTTCACGGTTAGGGTTCTTTTTCTGGTTATTTTGTTGGCCATGATCACCACCTCGGTAATGTAAATAAAAAAGAGCCCGAAGGCTCCATCATATTATGCCAATATTTACCGCTTTAAATTTATGGAATTCCTGATAATATTATTGTGATACTCCTCCCAACAGGGAGGTGGTAATATGCAAATATGCTTGATCTTAGTGCTATTATTAAAAGAACTAAGCGAGCCTATTCAAATATTACTATTGGTTCTTCTTATTTTAATTATAGGTAAGCAAAAAAACCAAGGATGAGTATCTGCCTGGCTTAATCTCCCTAAAAGAGATGAGGCCAGAGCAGATGAGAATGATAAAATAATATTCCACCTCACCAAATATATTCTCACAACAACCTGATCACAATCAGCTTTTTTAGCATTTTAGTTTATGGCCATTGAATTTCAAGAATAAAAAAGAGCCCGAAGGCCCTGTATTAATGCTTACGCCGACCTATACCAAAGCGTTATCGTTCGTCTCCGCTTACGACCTTTCTTATGTTATCGACTACAAATTCTTGACGAAACACAGGCTTATATGTTCCATCCCCACACTTATAATAAAAAGGCTTGAGCCCCTCCTCCACAAACTTTATAAAGTCTAGTATTTGCTTGCTTTGTTTAATCAGCAGCTCAACTTGTTCTTTTAGGTCTTTGTTTGCCTTGTGTTGACAAAATGCTGCGACGCCCACCGTAATCACACCGCCAAAAATGATGTCCCCAGCCGTATTCCAATCAACGCACACCTTAATCCCCCCCCTTTCCCCCCCCACACTTCGGCCAAAGGAAGGTAATTCCTGCAATATGTCGAAACTTCAGAAAAAGGAGGTGATCTTATGAATTGGACCTCTGTTTCCTCTTCCAACTTATCAGCAGTAGCCTACAACGAATCAGACCAAATGTTATACATTAGATTTAATAGCGGCTGGGAATACGTATACTACAGTGTGCCAAAAAACATATACCAAGGGCTAATGAATGCAGCATCACACGGTGAGTATCATGCCGCATTCATTAAACACAATTACCAGTACAAGAGACTTATTTAATCCTGGTTTATTAAAATAACGGCTGGTCCCTGCACGATTAATTCGTCGGAGTCGGTCGTTATTTTAATTTCCTCATAAGGTTCTATTGTTATTGTCTTGACCCCTGGCCGGCCTATAATCTTTTCTGTTAAGGTTTTTGTGCTCATTTGTTTCAACACTGTTAACTCCCCCTTATCAATGATAGTAGTTAACCTTTACAAATAATCCAATACAACTTCGGGGCGCCCCGTCCCAAGAGCGCCCCATAATAGAAAGGAGGTCGGCCGTTGTCCAGTCGGCCTGTATATATTGTTTCACACCAAAACCGTTCTGTAACTGTCAAAAAACTATCAAATAACTGTCAGGTTAAAATCTACAATAAACCCATATATTTAGCCATCCTTTCAACCACCCGCCGTCTAAACCGGTAATAACTGCTGCCTTCCATGTGCATCGCTTCCCAAATTTCCTTATGCGGCTTCTCCTTGTCATACCGTAACCAAACAAAAGTATTTTCCTCATCGCTCAATTGTTCCCGGGCGCCCTTAATGGCCTTTTTGTGCCGGCGCTTTTCCAGGAGTTTTTCCCTCAGCCGCGATTCTGCTCGCTTGATGCCCCAGCGCTCGGTCTGGCTGGTATCGAAGGGGGTCTTGGTGGTGCTCTGGCCGACCTTGACCACGCTGGTGGATGTCTGGGGCATAATGGCTGCGAGCTCCGCCTCCAAGGTAGTAATAGCCTGGTCCAAATACTTGTAGTCATATAATAGCTTTTCAACTTGCCGGAAATACTTCTGCTTGGCCACATTGCCCCCCCTATTTTCTCTCTAGTTCGCAAAGAAATGCGATGTTACACGCCAGGTGCCACAGATGCGGCAGCCCGCTTTCATCATCCACCGCCGAAAGGTCATCTACACAGTCGAGCAGATGGCGGTATGCTGCATCAAGGTAGCGCTCTTTTTCTACCGTGCGCCAATTTTCCGGGTCACCGTATTTCCGGTTTCCGTACTCCCGGACGGCGGCAATGCACCGAACAATCTCGGTCGGGACCAGGGTCAGCCGGGGCTTGCCGGCGTCGTGCTTGGCGTTGTAATCGACAGGTGCTTCCACTCAAATCCCCCTCTCCCGTAAATCCTCTATCCCTCGACACAACACATACTCCCCGCCGGC
>CAYXBB010000070.1:0-3192 GCA_964463285.1 uncultured Syntrophomonadaceae bacterium
AAATAATGGAGATTTTGCTATTACAAACAAGGCTATTGATATTGTTGCTGTTATTTATGGTTAGTGCCCATCTTCAGTTGATGATGGAACAGATCAGCTCTTTATCCGGGCAAGATTTTTACCGGGCCAGCTTTAACCTGGGAAGGGAACATTCGGGAGGCGGTGTTTTGGGAGCGATTATCGCCATGATCCTGTTTTTTTTCTTTCGAGATGTGGGCAGCAAAATTATACTGGCCACCCTGGCGATAATATCTTTGTTATTAATAACCAATGTTTCCCTAACTCAAATCGGCTCCGGTCTTAAACAGGTCTTTCTGGTTATAGTGAAGCTAATTGTAAAGGCTGGGCGCTTTTTACAGGAAATATATCATATCTTAATGGCAGGGGAAGAAGAGGTTAAAACTAGAGAAAAAAAAATTGAAACGAGACCGAGGGAAGATCATTTTTTCGGGGAGGGCTTGTCGCAGGCACCCGGAAAAAATCAAATAAAGGAAATTGAAGCTGCTGCCGAGACGGCAATGTTTACCCAACCTGCCCCGCCTTCACCGGCTTACCAGGCGGAACGTCGGCTAGCCCAGGTGGAGCCCGAAAACCGGGTTGATGAACTACCGAAGAGCGCTGAAAGAGCGGCAATTTCTGCTGTGCATGGTGATTATTGCTGCCCTCCCCTGGACCTGCTGGCTAAATCCAGTCGTCCGCCGGAAGGACAGCAACTTAAAAATATTAAGGACCGGGCCAGGTTGCTGGAAAATACTTTACAGAGCTTTGGGGTTAAGGCTCGGGTTATTAATGCCCAGACCGGGCCAACGGTAACCAGGTTTGAGGTTCAACCGGAGGCGGGGGTAAAAGTAAGCCGGATTATAAGCCTGTCTGATGACTTGGCCTTGAATTTGGCGGCTCCGCTGGTCAGGATCGAGGCTCCTATTCCCGGCAAGGCAGCACTGGGAATTGAGGTGCCCAACAAGATTATTTCCATGGTTTATCTAAGGGAAGTCCTGGAAAGCAGTCATTTCCAGGAGCAGCAATCGCTGTTAACCATTGGCCTGGGCAAAGATATTACTGGTGTACCGGTAATAGCTGATTTGGCTAAAATGCCTCACCTGTTAATTGCCGGGGCCACCGGATCCGGGAAAAGTGTGTGCCTGAACACGATCATCCTTAGCATCTTATACAAATCCAACCCGGAACAAGTTCGCTTTTTAATGATCGACCCCAAAGTAGTGGAACTCAGCGTTTATAATGGGATCCCCCAACTGTTGTCACCGGTAATTACTGAGCCCAAAAAAGCTTCGCTGGCCCTCAGGAATATGGTCCGGGAGATGGGGAAACGCTACGATATGTTTGCCCGGGAGGGGGTCCGTGATATCTTTGCCTATAATGAGCTATCTTTAAGCCGGGGCGAACCCGGGGATTGTTTGCCTTTTGTGGTAATTGTTATCGACGAGCTGGCGGATCTCATGCTGGTATCCCCCGGAGAGGTTGAAGACGCCATTGCCCGGCTGGCCCAGATGTCCCGAGCGGCGGGAATTCACCTGGTAATTGCTACCCAGAGACCCTCGGTGGATGTGCTGACCGGTATTATTAAAGCCAATATCACCTCCCGGATTGCATTTACGGTTTCTTCCCAGGTTGATTCCCGGACCATCCTGGATATGGCTGGGGCGGAAAAACTGCTGGGACGGGGGGATATGTTGTTTTATCCGGTAGGTTCGGTAAAACCGTTCCGGGTTCAGGGCGCCTACGTTAGCGAAAAAGAGATTGGTCTGGTGGCAACCCATATAAGGGATCAGGGGGAGACGGATTACGAGGAACATTTCACCCCACAGACGGAGGATGAAGGGCTGGAGGATCTGGATGAACTTTTTCCGGAGGCGGTGGAGCTGGTGGTTCGCACCGGGCAGGCCTCCATTTCATTGCTTCAAAGAAGATTCAGGATCGGTTATACCAGGGCGGCCCGCTTGATAGACGATCTGGAAAGACAAGGGGTGGTGGGGCAGTTCGAAGGGAGCAAACCCCGGGAGGTTATCATCACTCCCGAACAAGCGGCCAGGTTGTATGAGGATTACAAACGAAGGGCTGACCTTTAAAATTATATCGGGAGGCATAAAAATGCAGAGTCTGGGGGAACAGCTGCGCCGGGCTCGCCAGGAGAAGAATTTAACCCTGGAGGAGGTAAATAATCGTACCAAAATCCAGTTACGCTATCTGGAGGCTTTAGAAAAAGGCGATCCTACTCCTTTTGCCGGTGAAGTATACTTTAAGGGGGCTCTGCGGAACTATGCCCAGGTGGTGGGGCTGGATCCGGAGAAAATCCTGGCACAGTTTTATCAGCTTAAACAAAAGCCCCCTATAGAGCTACCACCTCCGCCGGAACAGAAAGAACCGGCCCGGGAGATTAAAAAAGACCGGGAAACCGAACAGACCCGACCCGCCTCGACTTTTTCTCGGAACCGCTTGGCATTTAACTGGTGGGTAATATTATTGGTGTTGGCGATAGTGGTTGCCGGAATATGGATTTCAGTTTATAAAAGCCGCAACCCCTCAAAGCCGCCCGTTTTGCCGGGAGAATTCACCCCTCCCCAGAAGGAGCAGCCTGCCGAAGAACCTACCGGCCCGCCGGCAGTGACCCCGGAGGAACCTTCACTGCAGGTAATTATAGATTCCCATCAATCCACGGTAGCTGAAACGGCTTACATGGTCTCCGGAGCGGAAAAACTGGAGATAAGTCTCAATTTTACCGGCAACTGCTGGATAAACTTGTTTAGCGACGGCCACGAACTTTACCAGCAAACTTACAGGTCGGGCCAGGAGATTTCTGCTGAAGGGAATCAAAAGATCTGGGTTCGCTTAGGTAACCCTTTAGCGGTAAAGCTGACTATCAATGGAGAGAATATAAAGGAGTTACAAGAACAGGTTACGGCCCATAACTATTTATTTAATCTGCAACCGTAGGACCGGGGGTAGGACCGGGGGGACGGTTTTTATGGTTGATGAATTTGGCTAATCCATCCATGGGAACCATTTCATATCTGCGCTTTTCCATACCTGGGCAACTTTATTATTGTATCTTTTCATAAATCCCGGACTTTCCTGATTTTGGCTGATGATGTTGAATTCTGCTATATGTTCAACCGCACGAAGAACGAAATCGCTTTGCGATGGCTTTTCTATGCCCTGTTAATAGTTAGCCAA
>CAYXBB010000071.1:0-2842 GCA_964463285.1 uncultured Syntrophomonadaceae bacterium
ACTATTAACAGGGCATAGAAAAGCCATCGCAAAGCGATTTCGTTCTTCTTCTGGTCCAGGCTGGTAGCTAACCCGCACACCTCCCCGGGTTGTGTCAAAATGATCCGGTAATATGGTGAGGGTAAACACTATTAACTTTAACACGAGAACCGTCCCCATGTTTATTCCAGGCTGGCATCCCTCTTCGAGCTATGGTAAAATGATCCGGTGAAACATCCCCGTGGCAAATAAAGGAGAAGGATAAAATGGAAATAGTTAGATTTTCCTGTCAAGGAGAAACGGGTTACGGCATTTTAGAAGACAATGAAATATCAGAGGTTTTAAAACCCTCGGGGGATTGGGACATTAAACGCCTTAAACCGACCGGACGCCGGTTTAAGGCAACCGCAGTCAGACTATTGGCTCCGGTGGAACCCTCCAAAATAATATGCATCGGGTTAAATTATCGTAGCCATGCCACTGAAGTAAAACTGCCCTTACCGGAACAGCCGGTTATATTCATCAAACCTTCTACCTCCGTTATCGGGCCGGAAGAAACTATTCGTTATCCGAAACAAAGTCGCCGGGTAGATTATGAAGCGGAACTAGGCGTGGTTATCGGGCGGGAAGCTTGCCGGGTTGAGGTTTCCCAGGCGCTAAATTATGCGTTGGGATATACCTGCGCAAACGATATTACCGCCCGGGATCTTCAACCGGCCCGCGGGCAGTGGACATATTCCAAAGGATTTGATACGTTCTGCCCTCTAGGCCCGGTTGTAGAAACCTCGATCGATAACCCGGAGAATTTGCATGTTAAAGGTTATTTGAACGGAACGTTAAAACAGTCGGCCCCCACCTCTGAACATATATTTTCCGTGGCTGAACTTATCAGTTTTATTTCCAACTGTATGACCCTTCTGCCAGGGGATGTAATTATCACCGGAACCCCCTCCGGAATCGGGCGTCTTAATCCGGGCGATGAATTTATAGTAGAGATTGGGGGAATTGGGCGCTTAAGATCTGTAATGGGAGATAAACCGTAAATCAACCTGGCAGACCAGGGGGACGGTTCTTTTGGTCAATAATGTTTGCTCTCATTATATTACCGGATCATTTTGCTACCTCCCGGGGAGAAGTGCGGGTTACCAGCCTGAACCAGAAAAACCGTCCCCCTGGTCTGCCAGGATTTCCCGCAACTCCAATTCGGTAAACTGACCCTCCTTCACCAGCAACAGCCGGTCGCAAACATTATCCCTAACCACCAGCCCGAGATTTCCTTCGTTATTCTTAACGGTTAATCCCCCTTCGCCGGTGGTAAGAACACCGCAAGTAACTTTAAATAAAGATTCTGCCTCCGATAACAGTTGCGACAAATTTTCGGCAGGAGGTTCCTTGCAAAGCCAGAGCAGCTTTCCTCCGGGGCCGTTATACAGACCCCCCTGCCAGTCGGCAGCCACCCTTTCCGGATAAACCGCCTTCTCCAACCGGTAATGCCAGCTCAAAATAGCCGGCGGTTCAAACCCCGCATCTTCGGAACAAGCCAGCTCACGGTTTCCATATGGTACAGACTGGTTACTCTTTTTTTCACACTCATCGGAAGTTATTAAAAAATTGCCCGCTCCCTCAACCTGTTTACTGCCGGCAGCATCCCAACGTTCAAAAAAAGTTAATCCAAAAGAACGGTACAGCCCTACCCCGGCGGTCAGCACCAACACTGCTGCCACCAGGAAGGCCACCTTTCTCCAGGAAACAGGGTGCCTTTCGCTTTGAAAAGAAGCCCGGCTAAGGCAAAGGCTTATTTGTTGCCACATTTGGTCCTCGGGAGGAGGGGGGACACTCTCCAGTTCCCGGCTCAGCGCCTCGGCAATAATCTGCTCAACCAGTTGATCAGAATCCTGGCGCATTTTTCTGTTCACCCTCCTTACAATGTAGACTATCGTTGCCGGGTTTTAGTTCCAGGCAGCACAACAAACTCCGGCGGGCCCTAAAAAGCCGTGATTTAACAGTGCCCGTTCTTATATTTAACAATTCCGCGATTTCTTTTATTTTAAGGTCATAATAATATTGCAGTACTATCACCTGGTACTGATCGGGGGGCAAATCTCTCATAGCTTTTCTGATCCGGTCTATCTCCAGATTATGTAAAACCACCTGCTCCGGGCCATCCCGGCCACTGCCGGCCAAATGTTCAATATCCTCGAATGGAAGTATTCTTTTCTCCCGCTTCAGGTAGTTTCGGGCCAGGTTGGAGGCAATTACCGCCAACCATGCTCCAAATTTATTAAAATCCTTTAGCTGGTGTATATTTTGAAAGGCTTTTACAAATGCCTCCTGCGTAATATCCTCCGCCGCTTCCCGGTGGCGCAAAATATGAAATACAATACCATAAGTGCGCCGGTTGTACTGCCTGAATAGATCGTGGTAGCACTCCCGCTGTTCCGGATTATCTTTTGGGGGTTGTTTGCCCTCCATCCGGCCCGCCTCCCGCAGTTCGATCCACCGCCATCCTTTCGTTACTAGTTCGCTCCAGCTTATTTTATTCCTTCAATTATGAAGCCGAGGCTTTCACACACCGGCAAAGGCACCCTTACGGGTGCCTTGTTTCTTATTTCATCATACCATGGAGGCGGACTGCCAAATGGGTGGTCCGGAAACCAAAAACCAGGGGGACGGTTCGGACCACTGAAAAAGTCTTATTTTGTCATCCTAAGCATTAGCAAAAGATCTTAGAATATTGCAGATACAGGGTTCTTAGACTTCATCTTAGAATAACAGGTTGGAAAACTACGGCTTATCAGCGGTCTCGGACGGTTCTTCTGGTCAGTAATGCTTGCTCTCATCATATTACCGAATCATTTTGTTA
>CAYXBB010000072.1:0-2457 GCA_964463285.1 uncultured Syntrophomonadaceae bacterium
TTTTTGTCTATTCCTTTGGCATACCCGGAATAGCCGCTGTTGTCATCGGCTGTGGGGGGATGATTTACGGCTTTATTAGATTCTATGCCCCCATGATTTTAGGTTGGTTCAAAAACGATGATAAATAGGTATGTTAGGGAGATGGAACCCCAGGTGCCTGGCACAATTTCTCGGTTAACCTCAGAGCTCCTTTTTCGCGAAAATCCTCATGGTTACAATCATAGAAATGCTGAGGGCAAGTAGGCTCCCTAGGGCGAGAACAGTATTTTTAACGGAAGAAGAGAGCGACTCCAAAACTGATAGATCAAGACCTGTATTCCCGAATATATTCATGAACAAGGCTGGCCCTGACGAAAATAAAAGGATTATAATCATAAAAATAAATTTTGCATTTACAACCCCATATTTAAATTCAATCGGCATATAAATACCGAATATTATTGCACCTATAAAGAGAACAGCTAAAAACGAAGTTAAGTCTATAACAATTCTTTTTTCGATAAGAAAGGAAACAGAGAAATACACCAGAGTGCAATAAATAAATACAAGCATAAAAAGAGCATATTTCGCCAGGACAAAGGTCCCCCGCTGATAAGGCGTTGCACATAACAATGCGATGGTTTTTGGATGTTTAGCCTCTTCTTGCGAAATAGCCTGTAAAAGCAATACCTCCCCTAAAACCACCATATAAATAAACGGTGCAACAGGGGGTGCCGACGGCGCGACAGAGATAACAAATATTGGGATGGCAATAATCACAAGCATTGATACCAATACATGTTTTTTTGCGATAAGGATATCCTTTCTAATCAAATGAGCCAACATTATCGTTGCCCCCTTCAATGTACGCCAGCATAATATCTTCGACGCCGGGTCTTTCAAATAAACACCCCGGGATATTTTTTTGTACCCCTGGCATCTTGTCTGTAATCCCCGTAAATCCATATTCCCTCTCTTGTATGTTCAAAAACAGCCCTCTGTTTTCCTCATTAAGAATATTTTTGTCCCCCTTTACCAAACGGTGACCATCGAGCAAGGTATCCTTATCCATCTCGAATATAATCCTACCATCGTGAATGAGGATAAGCATATCGGCCGCCTTATCTAAATCGGAAGTGATATGCGTGGAAAATAACACGCTTTTACCGCCCTGTTTCATATAATCCTTTATGATCTCTAAAAACTGACTGCGTATTAAAGGATCAAGTCCGCTAGTGGGCTCATCCATAATAAGAAGGTCTGCTTGGTGCGAAAGGGCAAGAGATAGGGCAAATTTTATTCTCATCCCCCTGGACAGAGTCCCGATCTTCTGACTCGGTTTCAACGAAAACAGTTCCATATAATTTTTATATTCTTTTTCCCTCCACCCCGTATAAGCCGGTGCAATAATACTTTTCATCTCCTCCATTGTTAAACCATCATAGAAGTAACCTTCATCGAGGACAACCCCCAGGCGGTTTTTTAGTTCACCGGCGTTTTTCCCCATATCCTTTCCAAAAACTTTTATGTCCCCGGAGGCCCTCCCCACGAGCCCCAATATAGCACGTATCGTCGTCGCCTTCCCTGCCCCGTTAACGCCAATAAATCCCGTAATACAGCCCTCCGGCACGGCAAAGCTTATATCGGTTAACGAAAAACTTTTATAGGATTTATTTAGCCCAACAACTTCTAAGACATTTTTCAAGGCCCTTCAATCCTCCTCATATAAAATATCCATCATTGTGTTCAGCTCTTCTATGGGGATATCTAGCCTTTTGGCCATATCGATTAATTCCTGCATTTTTTTTTCGACCAGATGCCTTTTTGAATCCCGCATAAGTTCAACATTCCCCATCGCCACAAATGTACCAACACCCACCTGGCTGGTTGTAAAACCTTCTTTTTCCAGTTCATCGTACACGCGCCGGATGGTCAGGACACTTACCCGAATGTCATTGGCTAAATTGCGGATGGAAGGCAAAGCTTCCCCCTCCGCTAACTCGCCTTTTAGAATTGCATTCACTATTTGTTCTTTTATTTGCTGGTAAAGCGGCTTATCCACAGTATTTGAAATTATAATTTGCAAGATCTCACCCCCGCCGGTGTATATGGCATACATACACACTATACAATATAGGCACACCCCTGTCAAATACCAGTGTCCACGATGCTCGTAGAGATCTTTTTAATAGGATCGGCGCTGTTGCCAGCGACGCCCTAACTGGGATGATACATTTCACCGGTAGTCGAATCCCCGAGACCTAGAAATCCTAGCCGCGGCGACATCAGCTCCCCATTGACACCATTGCGGTACCATAACGGGAGATGATTTCACCGAAGAAGGGCTGGCGAATATCAGAAATTCTAGGGAGTTTGCGAAGATGAAGGAGGGGAAAAGTGTCAAGGGGACGTCAGACTGTGTGAAAACCGACCATTTTTGTTAACATAAATCCACAGATATGTTATAATTATACTATC
>CAYXBB010000073.1:0-2193 GCA_964463285.1 uncultured Syntrophomonadaceae bacterium
ACCGTATTTTAATTAATTTGAGTATATCAGAAGAAGCCGGCTTTTTGAAGACAGCAATCGCTTCAGCAGCAACCGTTAGTTTGACAGCCTATTAAAATAAGGAACGCCAAGACCCCTTGCGGCACCGGCCTGCCGGGGGTTTTTTTATTTAAATATTATTCATTTATTAGTGGCACTATACGGCACCACATGGTATAATTAGATATTATTGCTAACGTTGGAGGTGTCTATATGTATCTTAAAAAAAGATACCAGAAAGAAACCGGAAGAACCTATCTCTCCATTGCAAAGAAATACCGCGATCCCAAAACAAAGATCTCTACTGACCGCAACGTTAAGTCTCTGGGATACCTGAATGAGTTGGAAAAGAAATATAAAGATCCTATTGCCCATTTTAAAGAGGTTGCCCGCCAGATGACCGAGGAGGAAAATACGAAGAAGAAACTGACCCTTAGAATCAACATGGACGAGACACTGCCCAAGGATTCAAAGGGACAAAAGAATTTCGGTTATGCTGCCATATTGAAAATTTATCACCAGCTCGGGCTCGACGACTTTTTTAAAAACAAGGCGAGGCACGAGCCTTTCAAGTACAACACCAATTCCATCATGATACTTCTCGTGATTTCAAGGCTGCTTTCCCCCGGTTCGAAAAAGAAAGCTTTCGAGAATAAGCATCGCTATTTTGAACGCTTTAATTTTACCCTGGCAGATATCTACCGCAGCCTTTCACACTTTTCAAAGAACACCAGGGAGACGCAGAGGTACCTACACACACAGATCACAAAAAATTATGGCCGCGATACAAGGATAATTTACTATGATGTCACCAACTTCTATTTTGAAATTGATCAGGCCGATGAACTTCGCAAATTCGGCAGATCAAAGGAGCATCGCCACAACCCCCTTGTTCAGATGGGGCTGGCTATGGATGCTGATGGAATCCCGATTAATTATGAGATTTTCCCCGGGAACAAACTGGACAAGGAGACCTTCCGTTCCGTCATTGGGGAAGTGAGGCGGAATTATGATACAGGAAGGATTGTGGTGGTTGCCGACATGGGGATCATCACCGGTGACAACATCTATTACCTAACAGGTGGAAAAAACAGAAACGGGTATGTGTTTAGTTTCTCGGTCCGCGGCGGCAAAGAAGTATTTAGGGACTATGTGCTGGATACTGCGGGTTATGTCGGTGCTGACGGAAGACCAGCCACAGAAGATGCTGAATTTAAGGTTAAAAGCAGAGCGATCGCCCGGGAAATCAATGTAACCATGAACAGCGGGAAAATAGCTAAGAAGATTGTTTATGAAAAGCAAGTTGTCTTCTGGGCAAAAAAGTATGAGCACAAGGCCCGATCCGAACGAAAGGAACTTGTAAAAAAGGCATTGGCTCTTGTAGAAGATCCCCAAAAGTACAACAAGGCAACCACCTATGGGGCTGCCAAATATGTCAAAAACCTGCAGTTTGACAAACAAACCGGGGAGGTTATCAAGGGGAAGCAGCGCCCATATCTTGATTTTGAAAAACTGACGGAAGAAGAAAGGTATGATGGTTATTACGCGATTGTTACCAATGAGCTACACATGTCAGACAAAGAGATTATCGATACATATCGGGGGTTATGGGAGATTGAAGAAACATTCAAAATCACCAAGGGCACCTTGGAAGCCAGGCCGGTATATGTCTCCCGGGAAGACAGGATCAATGCCCATTTTCTGATCTGCTTTATCTCTTTGGTAATCATAAGGATCGTTCAAAAATTGACAAACCGGTATTTCTCCCCAGAAAAAATTGTTGAATGCCTGAATGCAATATCGTGTTCAAATGAACAGGACAATCTTTACCTGTTCGATTACAGAAGCGAAATCTCAGATGCTATCGGCAAAGCATTAGGCATTGACTTTACACGCAAGAGATTACGGCTAGCAGAAATCAAAAATATTTTGGCCGAAAGCAAAAAATGAGACTTTCCTCTACATATTTATGACAAAATCCAAAGGCCACAAACCCTTTGTTTAAATGGGCCTGTGGCCTGTTTCTATTCCGTTTAGTTGTCAAACTCAGGATATCAGAAGAAGCCGGCTTTTTGAAGACAGCAATCGCTTCAGCAGCAACGGAATTAGAAAGAGAACGGTTACTATCAGCAATTTCATTCCCAAAAGATAAAATAGTGATGGGGCTTCAGGTCT
>CAYXBB010000074.1:0-2027 GCA_964463285.1 uncultured Syntrophomonadaceae bacterium
CCATAAATAGGGGCTAAATATTTTTACGACCTCGATTCAGTTGTTTTGCGTCTCCTGATCTTTTTACCCTATTGACGGATGATTATTGATTTTATCTCAAAACCGGACAAACAGAAAGGGGCGCTAAAAAAAAGAGGCTCTCCTGCTATCAAAGCGGTGCTGTTCCCTGGAACAGGCCCTGATCACCGCACGCGGCAGGCGCTGGAGAATAACTGTTCTGCTAAACCGCGGGGGCGGATCTTTTTTGGGGAGGTTGATCAGATTAATCAGCCCCCCTGAGCAGCATCTGTTATTTAAAAATATGTCAGGAGAACCATCCCCTTGTCACAGCTGATACGACACAAAAGAACCGTCCCCTGTAAGTTATAGTTAAGGGTTGTCCGTTTAATCCAACCTGGGAATTATATTATACTTAACCCTGAAGGGTGTTAACGGAAACCGTCCCAGGGAAGAGAAATCTATACCCGTAACGTAGACTGTTACCCATTCAGGAAGTATATGCGATTCAGCTGGTTGGGACCTTTATTCCCGCTTTACACGCAAGGATGCGTCTTCCAGAATAGGAATGGGCAGCCCTTCAACTTAATCCAAAGGGGTGTTGTTATGCAGGTTAATTGTCCGGTAGTCGGTATTGATGTTGGCAAAAGTTCATCTTATTATTGTGTACTTACCTCCGGTGGTCGACTGCACCGCAAACCAGCCCGAGTGGGCAATGATGCTAAAGGGTTAACAAAACTTCTTAAATCACTTAAAAGGGCAGAAGAGGCACTGGAGACCAAGCCAGCAATACTGCTGGAATCAACCGGTCATTATTCCGAGCGCCTCGTCTGCCTTTTTATTAGAAACCACTATAAAGTGTTTCTAATAAACCCTTTACAATCCCATTCTATCAAAAATGTCAGCATCAGAAAAGTAAAAACTGACAAAATGGATTGTGAAGAAATCGCGAAGCTCTTTTTTATCTTAGATCTTTGGGAATACCAGATGCCGGATAATGATTTGGCCAACCTGAAAATCTTAACCCGGGCTTATCAAAAAATGGCAAAGTACAGGAACCAGACAGTAAATCAGCTCACATCGAACATAGATCAAGTCTGGCCCGGATTCACGGAAATATTTGCTGTAGATTCAAAGACAGCCCAATCCCTTCTGCTTGCTTACCCTGCTCCGGCACAGCTGCTTGATGCGCCCAAACAGGAGATCATAGAGCTAATAAGGGCTATTAGCAGAAGCGGGCTGGAGTATGCAAAAGAAAAATACAAAGCTCTTCAGCAATGTGCAAGGGATTCTTTAATATTTGGCACTCAACAAAGCGGATATTTCATCTGTATCGAGCTACATGTAAGCATGTTACAGCAGATCGATGCGAGACTAAATCAACTTGAAGCCGAAATAGAAACCTTTGCGATTAAGGTGCCGGCCGTAGAACTACTAAAGACAATACCCGGCATTGGGCCTAAACTGGCGGCCACCATTGCCGCTGAGATTGGGGATATTAACCGGTTTGGAAGTGCCAAGCAATTGGTCGCTTATTTTGGCGTAGACCCCTCCGTTAAGCAATCCGGAAATTTTCTTGGTACAAAAAACAAGCTCACTAAACGTGGATCCCCCTTTGCACGTCGAGCTTTGTACCTGGCCGCAATGGTATCTGTTAGGGATAGCAAGAGGGCGGAATATCCAAACAAGGTAATCCATGATTACTACAACAAGAAGAAAAAAAATAAGGCCAAAAAACAGGCCCTGGGGGCAGTAATGAACAAACTAGTTCGTATCATATATTCTGTGCTGAAAAACAAAAGGGCTTTCGTTATGATTACACCGGAGGAGCATAACAAACTACATGCAGCCGGCTTGTTGCCGGCCGCATGATATCTTTATGGTTTACATGTAAATATTTCAATTTCAGGCTTGACTGCAGTTAGCTGATCTTTGTGTTCCCGTCCCCTTGTCACATGCGGCGGTGCTGCAGGGCAGCAGCGATAAATTCGCGGAAAAGTGGATGAGGCCGATCGAGCCTCGATTTAAAT
>CAYXBB010000075.1:0-1788 GCA_964463285.1 uncultured Syntrophomonadaceae bacterium
CCAATATCCGGCGAGAAGGCGGCGAACGGTCTGAGAGCATACCGAACAGGTATACCTACAATATCAGCTACAGATTTACCTTGCCTGATGGCAAAGAGATCGACGGATTTACCAAAAAAGTCAGTGGCCCCGTATTTTTAAAAGCTGATGGTACATCGACAGTGATGGTTAGATATTTACCGGTATTCCCTCATATCAACAGCCTGGAGGAGTTTTCCAGGTTTGGGGGGTCACAGATCGTTTTGGTTTTAACCGGGGTTTTTTTAGTTTATTTTATAAACAAAAGGAATGTAACGGTTGAATGAAATGTTCATCGGATTACCCCTGCCTATGGAATCTGACATTTTGATGATTCCACTGTTTGTTCGGGGATTAGGCAGGATTATCTTGGAGCACAGTATGTCTGTTGCAGGAGTTGTTGGGGAGGATAGTTCGTTAAGGAATATGATTGAACAGGAAGACAGTTCATGTTTCCTGACTGATGAAGCTAGACAGATGAAACTATATGGGAGGGAAAACAATGTATTGTCATCACTGTGGATCCACGCTTACCCCGGAGGCAAGATTTTGCCCTTCCTGCGGTGCAAAAACCGGTGGGGAGCCGGTTAAGATGCAAACGGTGCAAACCATGGTTCCCTCTCAACCATCCCCACCGGACGATAAGGCGCCTGTCATATCGCCACCCCCTCCGCCGCCCCATCGTCAATCTCAAGCGGGGTTACAGACGCCGGGGAAGCCGGGGGAGAATCCACCGGGAGGTATCGGCTGGAATGCTGCCGTCCCTATTTTTAGAGGTGAAGTTTTTAGGCAGTTGGGGCTGGTGATCGGGATCCCCTTTGGGCTGCTGGCTATCTTTTTGCTGGTCTCTGCGGGCGGGGAGCCCTATGGTTTCTATGGGGCGGGCCTGATCACCGCCCTGCTTTTCCTGACCTGGCTTTTTATAAGGATTGTCTACAGGGGAAAATACGATGCGGAGTTTGTTCTTGATGAAAAAGGGGCACTTTACCGGACTGAGGCCAAGCAGGCCAAAAAGAACCGGCTAATTAATTCTTTGACCGTGATTTTGGGATTCCTTTCGGGCAAACCGGTGGTGGCCGGGGCCGGGATGCTGGCCGGCTCCAGGCAGAACGTGTTTATTAGCTGGAAACGCCTGACTAAGGTGACCTACAAGCCCCACAGCCGCACCATTTTGCTGCGGGCCGGCTGGGCAGAAAACATTGGCCTCTTTTGCACTGAAGAAAATTATGCCCCGGTTGAAAAATTTGTGCGAAACAAAACAGAGCATTTGTTAGGGGGCTGATATTTTCGCCTTCAAAAATAAGGGCTTTACCGCTTGAATAATATATACTAAGAGAATAAAGTAAAAGAATATAGGGAGGTAGATTGGTATGAGGTGGCTCATCGGCGGGGCTATAATACTTCTGATTGTGGTGTTTCTAATCTCCATCTATAATCGATTGGTAACCTTGCGTCAGCGGATACAGAATGCCTGGGCGCAGATAGAGGTGCAGTTGAAGCGGCGCTACGACTTAATACCGAATTTGGTCTCTACGGTCAAAGGCTACGCCGCCCACGAGAAGGAGACCTTTGAACGGGTAACCGCCGCCCGGAACATGGCCATCGAGGCGAAGAATATCGAGGACCAAGCCGGGGCGGAAAACATGCTCACCGGCGCCCTGCGCCAGCTTTTTGCCCTGGCTGAAAATTATCCGGAGCTTAAAGCGAACACGAACTTTATGCAGCTCCAAGAAGAGCTGACCAACACCGAGAGCAAGATCGCCTTTTCCC
>CAYXBB010000076.1:0-1652 GCA_964463285.1 uncultured Syntrophomonadaceae bacterium
ACCGTATTTTAATTAATTTGAGTATATCAGAAGAAGCCGGCTTTTTGAAGACAGCGATCGCTTCAGCAGCAACGGAATTAGAAAGAGAACGGGATTACTATCAGCAATTTCATTCCCAAAAGATAAAATAGTGATGGGGCTTCAGGTCTATTCCTGCCCGTTCTAAAAAGCCTGATCCTAACCCGCACCGCTGACAAAAAGGGCATTGGGTTACTTGTGCCCCGGCAGGAATTATGATCGTATTCCCCGAATTGATTTGGAAACAATACCCCTGGAAGGAGCAAAACCATGAGCCTTATTCGCCACCCTGAACTGGCCAAGGAAGGATTAATGAAAATTGACTGGGCTTCACGGCATATGCCGGTACTGCAAACTTTGGAGCAAACCAGCGCTCCCCGGCAACCTTTTGCAGGGCTGCAAATTGCTATCTGCATTCACCTGGAGGCTAAAACCGCTTATCTGGCCCAGGTCCTTAAACAGTGTGGAGCAATGGTAACCGCTACCGGCAGCAACCCTCTCTCCACCCAGGATGAAATCGCAGCCGCACTGGTCGTTTCTGGAATCAAAGTTTATGCCTGGCACGGAGCCACCGAGGAAGAATATCACCGGCATCTGCGCTGTGCCCTGGATCCGGCTCCGGATTTAGTGATCGATGACGGAGGCGATCTGATTAACCTGCTTCATACCGAACTGAAAGGACTTCTGCCAAGGGTCCTCGGCGGGGCGGAAGAAACCACCACCGGTCTTAACCGCTTGCGGGCTATGGCTAAACAGGAAATATTATCCTTCCCGGTAATCGCCGTAAATGACGCCCGCTGCAAATACCTTTTTGACAATCGCTACGGCACCGGCCAGTCGGTATGGGACGGTATTATGAGGACCACCAATCTTCTGATATCGGGCAAAATAGTGGTGGTGGCCGGTTTTGGCTGGTGTGGACGGGGAGTGGCCTTAAGGGCCCGGGGCCTTGGAGCAAAGGTAATTGTTACCGAAATTGATCCGGTGCGCGCCTTGGAGGCAGCCCTGGAGGGATATACCGTAATGACCATGGTTGAGGCCGCTTCGGCGGGAGATATATTTATCACCACCACCGGCTGCAGCAAAATAATCGGAGCCGAACATTTTCCACTGATGAAAAACGGGGTGCTGCTGGCCAATGCCGGGCATTTTGATATAGAAATCGATAAAGAGGCCCTGAAACAGGTCGCAATTTATAAAGGCCGACCCCGGGCCAATATCAGCCAGTACAATTTTCCTGACGGCCGGAAAATTTACCTGCTGGCGGAAGGACGCTTGGTTAACCTGGCTGCCGGGGACGGCCACCCGGCGGAGATCATGGATCTGTCTTTCGCCTTACAGTTTTTATCCCTTCAATATCTGCTGGAAAATCGAGAGCTCCCCCGGGGAGTAATTACCTTGCCGCCAGAGATCGACCGGCAGGTAGCCTGTTTAAAACTACAGACCCTGGGGATAACTATCGATGAACTTACCCCGGAGCAACACTCTTATTTACATTCCTGGAAAGGATAATCTATCCCAACCGGAGGGACGGTTCTTCTGTGCGTTAGAGTGCACTATGCTCGGTTATCCAGCACAAAAGAACCGTCCCTCCGGTTGGCTAATAGACAGTAATAAATTCCTCCAGGTTGTTA
>CAYXBB010000077.1:0-1650 GCA_964463285.1 uncultured Syntrophomonadaceae bacterium
ATGAATACAACAAAAAACTGGAGGGGATGCAAAGGAGAAACAAAAAACCTGATAAGTATCATGATGAAATCTTAAGTTGGCTGACAGAATACCCCGATCTGTCCGGGGCACAAATATACGATAGGCTTGAGGAAAAGTACAGAGAACTTGATTTTTCCGAAGGAATCTTAAGAAATTATGTGAGGGCGATGAGAAAAAAACACAACATACAGAAGAAAGCCTCTATCAGGCAATATGAATCAGTAGTAGATCTTCTGATGGGCAAACAAATGCAGGTGGATTTCGGACAAAAGTGGGTTTCTAAAAAAGATGGCACAAGGATATTGCTATACTTGATATGTTTTGTCCTTTCCAATTCCCGATTCAAATATTGCCGGTGGCAGGACAGGCCTTTTAATACAACCGATATGATCAATATGCACGAAGATGCCTTTGAATATTTCGGCGGTAAACCGGAAGAAATAGTCTACGACCAGGATAATTTAGTATTGGTAAGCGAAAATCACGGGGATTTAATCTTTACCCACAAGTTTGCAAATTACATACAAAGACGGAAACTCAGGGTTCACATGTGCAGGAAAGCCGATCCGGAGTCCAAAGGTCGTATTGAAAACGCAATAGGTTTTGTTAAAAACAATTTCGCTCATAATCGCATATTCTACAATCTGGATAAATGGAATGAAGCCACCCTAGCATGGCTTGATAGACGCGGGAACGGTAAATCTCACGGAACGACAAAAAGAATACCGGCTGAAGTATTTATGCAAGAACGCAAATACTTAGGGCCGGTAACAGAAAAAATACAAACAAATTCTATTGGTATTAGTATAACCTACCGGGTTAGAAAAGACAATACTGTTGCTATCGGCGGTAACAGATATTCGGTACCTGTCGGTACCTATCAAGGGCCGTACACCACTGTAAGGGTGCATAAAATACATAACAAATACATCATAATGCACCTTGAAAAGGATGAAGAACTGGCTCGTCACAAAATCCCGTTGGGAAGGGGGCAGCTTCTCAAAAATAGTAATCATACCCGGGACAGGTCAAAAAGTATTGCCAATCTGATAAAAGAAGTCATTTCTTTGTTCCCTGACAGTCAGGCGGCCTTCGTCTTCTTTGAAAACATCAGGACAGATAAACCCAGATATATAAGGGACCAGCTATTAGTTATTAAAAAAGCGGTTAAAGGACATAACCCGGATGTTATTAGAAGGGCCTTAGGCTTTTGCACCAAAAACAAGCTTCACAGTGCTATGGATTTTAAAGATGCCATAGCCCATTACGGAAAAGAACAATGGGGTTATGCACCCCTAGAAGATATCCCCAAAATTATACCGGTATTTCCGGATAGTTTGGAACAAATCAAGGCACGGCCCCAAATTAGGGACATTAAAGAATATACAGATATATTCAAAAGACAACAATGAGCTTGAATCTTATGAAAGGAGTATAAAATCGTGTCTACTACTATAGATAGCATTAAAGAGATGTTGGGCAATGTTAGACTTCGCCATTCGGTGGTGATTCTGGATGAAATTTTAGAAAATGCCACCAATAATGCTTTATCTTATGAGAAGTTTCTGGAATCCCTTTTAAATCGGGAGATCAAATCCAGAGAAGAAAAGAAATTTGAAAGGCTAATGA